>NZ_JBSFXK010000009.1:0-180560 GCF_053595355.1 Streptomyces sp. NPDC002513
GTCGCGGCCGCCTCCCCGGCGGCCGCGACCGGGGCCCGCGCGGGGCGGCGGCGCTCACAGGAACGTGTGTCCCTCGCCCCGGTAGGTCGGCACGGTCGCGGTGACCTCGTCGCCCTCAACGAGGTGCAGCACGTCGAACCGTTCGCACAGCTCGCCCGCCTTGGCGTGCCGGAACCACACCTTGTCGCCGAGGAGCAGGTCGTCGGCGGGTGCGCCCAGCAGCGGCGTCTGCACCTCGCCCGGACCCTCCTGCGGATCGTAGGCGAGTCCCTCGGGCAGATACGGGACGGGCAGCCGGTCGCTTCCCGCCACACCCGAGGCGGGGTAGCCGCCGCCCAGCACGGTCACCACGCCCACCCCCGGCCGGCGTACGACCGGCTGCGCGAACAGCGCGGCCGGCCGCCCCCGGAAGGAGGTGTAGTTGTCGAACAGCCGGGGCACGTACAGCCCCGAACCCGCCGCTATCTCGGTCACCGCGTCCTCGGCGGCCGTGTACTGCACGCTGCCGGTTCCGCCGCCGTTGACGAACTCCAGGTCCGGCGCCACGGCCCGGACGGCACGCACCACCTCGGCGCGCCGCCGGGCCAGCTCCCTGCGTGCCGTGGCCTGCATCAGCCGGATGGCCCGCGACCGCGCGGGCCGGCCCGCCACCGCGTCGCCGACGCCGGCGACATGGCCCTCGTACGCCATGAGGCCCACCAGCCGGAAGCCGGGCGTGCGCGCCACCACGCGGGCCATCTCCGCGACCTGGGCGGCCGAGTGCAGCGGCGAGCGCCGCGCACCGACCCGCACGCGCCCGCCGAGCAGCTTCAGCGAGGTGTCCAACTCCAGGCAGACGCGCACCACTTCGGTGCCGCCGTCACGGGCGTCGTCGATCAGACGCAGCTGGGCCGGGTCGTCGATCATCACCGTGACGGAGGCGGCGAGCTTGGGATCGCCCGTCAGTTCGGCGAAGCCCCGGCGGTCGGCCGACGGATAGGCGAGCAGCACGTCGTCGCATCCGGACCGGGCCAGCCACAGGGACTCGGCGAGCGTGAAGGACATGACGCCCGCGAAACCCTCCCGGGACAGGACGCGTTCGAGCAGGGCACGGCAGCGCACGGACTTGCTGGCGACCCGGACCGGCTTGCCGCCGGCCCTGCGCAGCAGGTCGCCGGCGTTGGCGTCGAACGCCTCCAGGTCCACGATCGCGACGGGGGCGTCGAGATGGGCGGTGGCCCGGTCGTAGCGGGCCCGGTCTGCGGCGCGGGCAGTCATGAACGAAGCCTGCCAGAAGCGAATTCCACAGGGTAGAGGGACGATCCGGGGCAGATGCCCCGGTGCCGGCGACCGGTTCCCGTTCGAAGGGCATCAGCCCGTAGAGTGACGCGCACGTGGAACGTGACAGGCGCCGCCCGGGCGCGTACGCCGGGATGGTGTCCGTCCACGCGGGTATGCCTGCCCAGGGACGGGCGCCGCGTCGTGCACCGCGCGTACGGACCGCTCCCCACGGGCGGTCGAACTCCCCGGGAGACCCCGGGGCGGCCCGGCCACGACGAAACGGGGGGTGCATGAGCATGGAAGCGCGCCGCGCCTCCATCCCTCCGCGCCCCACACACCCGCCCCACCCGTCGGGCACGGTGCCTGCGGAGCCCGAGCGCACGCCTCCCGCTCCACAGGTCCCGCCCCTGCCGGCGCCGCGCGACCACGCCGGGGTCCCGCCCGGCCCCGGGCAGCCGCCCGCGCCGGGGACCGCACCCGGGCGGGACATCCCTCGTCTGGACCCGCAGGCCCAGCCCGCCGCCCCGCCCCCGCCGGTGGCCTCCGCGCGCTTTCCGGACGCGCCGCCCACCGTGAGCAACTCCCTGCCGGTCGCCGCGACGGACCTCGCACCGCCGGGGCCCGTCGGGGGCATCGTGGAGACGACCGCGCGCCTGCGGCCCGGCCCCGACGAGGCCCGCCCCGTCGTCGCGCCGCGCCCCGTCGTCACCCTCGCCCAGCCCGACATCCGCGACGCCGACACCGCGCGCCCGCGGCTCCTGGGCGCCCTGGCGGGCCACCGCAGCGCCGGGGCCGCCATCTGCCTGGTCCTCGGCCTCGGGCTCATCGGCGGTGCCGTGACCGGCGGTTGGCTCATCGGTGACGGTCCGGGAGAAGGAGCGAGGGGCGCGTTCGCCGTCACCGGAAGCCTCTGGCACGACGTGCCCGTCGACCGGCTCTTCCCGCCCACCGTCCACGGCCCGGGCGCCGGCCCCGGCGGTGCCGACCGCACCTGGACACGCGTCGCCGTCGCCCCCGACGGCGGCTGCGCGGACGCCTTCGACCCGCTGCTGCGCAAGGCCCTCGCCCCCGTCGGCTGTCTGCGGCTGCTGCGCGCCACCTACACCGACGCGACCCGCAGCCAGGTCACCACCGTCGGCCTGCTGTTCACCCGGGCCGACTCCGCCGCCATGGCCGCCCTCGCCGGCCGCTTCAAGAAGGAGGGCCTCGACCGGCGTACCGACCTGATGCCCCGCCCGTACGGCGCCGCGGGCACCGTCGCGGCGGGCTTCGGCGACGACCAGCGCGCCTCCTGGACGATCTCGGTCCGCACGGACCTCCCCGTCGTCGTCTACGCCGTCTCCGGCTTCGCCGACGGCCGTACCGTCACCGAACCGCAGCCCGCGGCGGCCGCCATGAAGACCGGCGCGACCACGGCCCCCGCCCAGGCGGGTCTCGGCTACGAGGCGACGGGCCTCGCCGACCGCATCGCGGCCGCCCTCCGCAGGAGCGTCACCGCGGCCACGGAGCAGCCGTCATGACCCCCCCTACGGCCGCCCGCCCAGGGCCCCGCACCCGCGCCGAAGGCGCCGCCACGGCGCGCCGCCGGACCGGCGCCCGCCTGCTGACCGTCCTGCTCGCTGGCTCCCTGGCCCTGCTGCCGTCCACCGCCGCGCACGCCGACGGCATCCGCGCCCGGGAGTGGGCCCTGGACGCCCTGCACGCCCAGCAGGTCTGGCAGACGACCAAGGGCAGGGGCATCACCGTCGCCGTCCTCGACACCGGCGTGGACGCGACCCATCCCGACCTCGCGGGCAATGTGCTCCCCGACAAGGACCTGGTGGGCTTCGGCGCCCGGCGCGGCGACCGCCCCTGGGCCCGGCACGGCACCGCCATGGCCGGCCTCATCGCCGGTCACGGCCATGGCCTCGGCGACTCCGACGGCGTCATGGGCATCGCCCCCGAGGCGAAGATCCTCCCGGTCCGCGTCATCCTCGAGGAGGGCGACCCGGCCCGTGCGAAGGCCCGCAACACCCGGGGCAACGCCCTCGCCGAGGGCATCCGCTGGGCCGCCGACCACGGCGCCGACGTCATCAACCTCTCCCTCGGCGACGACTCCGACTCCGCGCACCCCGAAGCGGCCGAGGACGAGGCGGTGCAGTACGCCCTGAAGAAGGGCGCCGTCGTCGTGGCCTCGGCCGGCAACGGCGGCGACAAGGGCGACCACATCTCGTATCCGGCGGCCTACCCGGGTGTCATCGCCGCGACCGCCGTCGACCACTACGGCACCCGCGCCTCGTTCTCCACCCGCCGCTGGTACGCCACGGTGAGCGCGCCCGGCGTCGACGTCGTCATCGCCGACCCCGACCGCGAGTACTACGAGGGCTGGGGCACGAGCGCGGCCTCCGCCTTCGTCTCGGGCGTCGTCGCGCTGATCAAGGCGGCCCGGCCGGGCCTCACACCGGCCCAGATCAAGCGACTCCTGGAGCGTACGGCCCGCGAGGCCCCCGCCGGCGGGCGCGACGACTCCCGCGGCTTCGGCCTCGTGGATCCCGCGGCGGCCGTCGAGGCGGCGGCGAAGCTGAAGCCGGAGGACCCCCGGGCCGCGCAGTACGCCAGGAAGTACTTCGGCCCCGGCCCCGGCACGGCCGACGACGGCACCGGCTCCCCGGACTGGGCCGTCCCGCTGGCGGGCGGACTGGGCGCGGTGCTGCTGGCGGTGTCGGTGGTGCTGTGGCGAGGCCGTACCAGAACCCGCCCCCGGGGTCTGTGACGGCGGTGCGCGCCGACGCTCGAGGACGGGGCGTCCGCGAACGCGGAGATGGCCGCCCGCGCGGCCGGCTCCACCGGGGAAACGCCCTTCCGGATCCGGTCGCCGCCGTGCGTCAGGGGCGGCACCGGGGTGGCGAAGACCCCTCGATAGGGTCGGTGACCGTGGCGAACAAGAACATTCCCGACTCCGGCTTCTCCGACGACGACGGCACGGCCGACCCCCGGCTCGGCGCGGCGCTCGCGGCGTGGGCCGAGGACCGCGCCGCCGTGGGGCCCGTTCTGGAGGCGCTGCGGGGCGCACGGCTCCTCGTGCCCGTCGTCGCGGTCCTCGGGGAGGTGGAGGAGGACGAGAACGGCCTGCGCCGCGAGAAGACCAGTGACATGGCCGTGCCGACGCTCAGGGCCGGGGACCGCACCGCGCTGCCCGCCTTCACGTCCACGGACGCCCTGGCGCGCTGGGACCCGGCCGCCCGCCCCGTCGCGGTACCCCTGCACCGGGCCCTGCAGGCGGCGGCGCACGAGAAGGCCGACACGATCGTGCTGGACATGTCCGGGCCGGTGCCCTTCGAGCTGACGGGCCCCGCGCTGCTGGCGCTCGCCGAGGGACGCGCCGGCGTCGACCCGCTCGCGGACCCCGCGGTGCGCGAGGCCGTGCGTGCCGCCGTCGCCGGGGAACCGTCGGTGGTCCGCGCCCATCTCGGGCCCGGCGAGGCCGACGGCACCCTGGCGCTCGTCCTCGACCCGTCGGCACCCCCGGCCGAGGCCGCGCGCGCCGTGGCGGGCCGGCTGGCGGCCGACGAAACGCTCAGGGCCCGCCTGGTGCGCGGTCTCGACCTGGCACTGCTGCCGGCCGGGGTGACGCCTCCGGGCGAGCCCTTGTACGTACGGGGATGAATCAGCCGTGACGAGGGGGCCGGGTCAGCCGTAGACCGCTCCGGTGTACTTCTCGCCCGGACCCTGGCCCGGCTCGTCGGGGACGATCGACGCCTCGCGGAACGCCAGCTGGAGCGACTTCAGGCCGTCGCGCAGCGGAGCCGCGTGGAAGGAGCTGATCTCCGTCGCGCTCGCGTCGAGCAGACCGGCGAGCGCGTGCACCAGCTTGCGGGCCTCGTCCAGGTCCTTGTACGCGTCGCCCTCCTCGGTCAGACCGAGCTTCACGGCGGCGGCGCTCATCAGATTGACGGCGACGGTCACGATCACCTCGACGGCGGGGACCTCCGCGATGTCACGGGCCATGGCGTCGAAGTCGGGGCTCTCGGCGGCAGCCGTGGATTCGGCGGCAGCCGTGGATTCCGCGGCAGCCGTGGGTTCCGCGGCAGCCGGGAATTCCTCGGGGGACGTGTCACTCATGCCCCACACGATAGGCCCCGGCGCGCCCCCGCCCGCGCGGGGGAGGCCCGGCGGCCGGGGCCGCGGATGCCCGGTGCACGCCGGTTCGCACCTCTCCCGGGGAGCTGCTAACCTTGTGTGACGACCGGCCGAGCACGGCTGTGCCCGGCCCACAAGTGGAGGCTCCGATCTCCCACCTGACTGCCCCTCGGGGCGGCGGGTCACCGGTCAGGCGACCACCACCGTTCCGTACGGACGGTGGAGTCGCCCGAGAGTGCGCCCCGCGGTCACCGCGGCGGTGCTCCGGAGTATTCGGAGTCCCGCCTGTGTACCGTCCGGGGCATTTTTCATGTGCTGCGGTGGTTGGTCCTTATGTCAACCGGACATACGCGGCTGTCCGCCAGGCGGCCGCATGGTGCTACCGAGGAGGATCCATCAGCACCGAGCCCCGCATCAACGACCGGATTCGCGTTCCCGAGGTGCGACTTGTCGGTCCCAGTGGCGAGCAGGTCGGTATTGTGCCGCTTGCCAAGGCCCTGGAGCTTGCGCAGGAGTACGACCTGGACCTGGTCGAGGTCGCGGCGAACGCCCGTCCGCCCGTGTGCAAGCTCATGGACTACGGGAAGTTCAAGTACGAGTCGGCCATGAAGGCCCGTGAGGCGCGCAAGAACCAGGCGCACACGGTCATCAAGGAGATGAAGCTCCGGCCGAAGATCGACCCGCACGACTATGACACCAAGAAGGGTCACGTCGTCCGGTTCCTCAAGCAGGGCGACAAGGTCAAGATCACGATCATGTTCCGTGGCCGCGAGCAGTCCCGGCCCGAGCTGGGCTACCGACTGCTGCAGCGTCTCGCGGAGGACGTCCAGGACCTCGGCTTCATCGAGTCGAACCCGAAGCAGGACGGCCGCAACATGATCATGGTTCTCGGTCCGCACAAGAAGAAGACCGAGGCGATGGCCGAGGCCCGTCAGGCGCAGGAGGCCCGCAAGGCGGAGGCGAAGGCCAACCCCGGCCGCTCGCAGAACTCCGCTGATGCCGAGACCACTGAGGCCCCGGCCGAGGCTTCCGCCGAGGCGTGATCCCAGGGCCGTGGCCCCGGGGGAACACCGGACGTACGGACGTACGAGCCGCCGCGAGGCGGACGTACGGGCCCCGGAAAGCCCGGGACGGCAGTCCCAGGATGTAACCGATACAAGAGCGACGCTCCTTCGTGCCCGGTTCTGCAACCGGGCACCGGAGCGCCACCGACGAGGAGAGAACGGCGCTATGCCGAAGAACAAGTCGCACAGCGGTGCCAGCAAGCGCTTCAAGGTCACCGGCTCCGGCAAGGTGCTCCGTGAGCGCGCCGGCAAGCGCCACCTGCTCGAGCACAAGTCGTCCCGCGTGACGCGTCGCCTCACCGGCAACGCCGAGATGGCCCCGGGCGACGCCAAGAAGATCAAGAAGCTTCTCGGCAAGTGACGCGGCGGCGCTCCTCGAGCGCCGCGCGTCTGAACCGGGACCCAATCGAATCCGGGCCGTGTGAGTTCCACCGCGGCCCCGCTACAAGGAGTTAACAAGTGGCACGCGTCAAGCGGGCAGTCAACGCCCACAAGAAGCGCCGGGCGATCCTCGAGCAGGCCTCCGGCTACCGCGGTCAGCGTTCGCGTCTGTACCGCAAGGCCAAGGAGCAGGTCACCCACTCGCTGGTCTACAACTACAACGACCGCAAGAAGCGCAAGGGCGACTTCCGTCAGCTGTGGATCCAGCGCATCAACGCCGCTGCCCGCGCCAACGGCATCACCTACAACCGCTTCATCCAGGGTCTGAAGGCCGCCAACGTCGAGGTCGACCGCAAGATCCTCGCGGAGCTGGCCGTCAACGACGCGAGCGCGTTCGCCGCGCTCGTCGAGGTCGCCCAGAAGGCGCTGCCGGCGGACGTGAACGCCCCCAAGGCGGCCTGAACGCCGCGCCGGCCCCGTCGGCGTGACTGAGCGGACCCGCAGGCTTGTGCAGCCTGCGGGTCCGACTGTGTTCGGCGCCCCGCACCGCCGGCGCCGCGCGGCCGTCGCCGCACACAGACCCCTGAACTCCCGAAGGTGACACACATGCCCCCCGCCGCCCCCGAGCCGATCTCCCTCCGCTCGCCCCGCGTCAGCGCGGCGCGACGGCTTGCCAAGCGGAACTTCCGGGGGAAGGAGCGGCTGTTCCTCGCCGAGGGACCGCAGGCGGTGCGCGAGGCCGCCGGGCACCGGACCGCCGCCGGGGCCACCCTCGTGGAGCTGTTCGCCACCCCGGAGGCGGCGGAGCGGTACGCCGGCATCGTGGCGCGGGCCCTGGAGGCCGGCGCCCGGGTCCACCTCGCGGACGAGGAGGTGATCGCCGACATCTCCACCACCGTCACCCCGCAGGGGCTGGTCGGCGTCTGCCGCTTCCTCGACACCCCCTTCGACGAGATCCTCGGCCGCCGCCCCCTGCTCGTCGCGGTCCTCGCCCACGTCCGCGACCCCGGCAACGCCGGAACGGTGCTGCGGTGCGCGGACGCCGCCGGGGCCGAGGCCGTCGTCCTCACCGACGCCTCCGTCGACCTCTACAACCCCAAGGCCGTCCGCGCCTCCGTCGGGTCCCTCTTCCACCTCCCGGTCGCCGTCGGCGTCCCCGTCGAACGCGCCGTGGCGGGCCTGAAGCAGGCCGGTGTGCGGATCCTGGCCGCCGACGGGGCCGGAGACCGCGACCTGGACGACGAGCTGGACCAGGGCACCATGGGCGGCCCCACCGCCTGGGTGTTCGGCAACGAGGCCTGGGGGCTGCCGGAGGAGACGCGCGCGCTCGCGGACGCCGTCGTACGCGTGCCGATCCACGGAAAGGCCGAGAGCCTGAACCTCGCGACCGCCGCCGCCGTATGTCTCTATGCGTCCGCCCGGGCACAGCGCGCCTACGGAGGGTGCCGTTCCGTCACCACCGGCTAGTAGGGTGGCGGGCTCGGGGGTTCTTTCCCCAGCTCTCGGCTTGAGCGGGGAGGCAGGTTCCCCACGCCGGACGAGAGGTGAGGTGCGGGGATGGGTGTCGGCACGAGCAGAGCACCGGGAGCACGGGACGCGCACCGCGCGCCCGCGTCCCGGCGCGGTGATCTCGCCGAACTCGGCATCGACCCCGACGAACTCCCCGACGGACTCGTGGTCGCCGACGAGCAGGGCCGGGTGATCTGCTTCAACGCCGCGGCCGCCCGCATCACCGCCGTCCCCGCCGCCGAGGCCCTCGGCAGGCCTTTGGAGCACGCGCTGCCCCTGGAGGACCTGGAGGGGCGGCGCTGGTGGCAGCTCACCGACCCCTACGGCGGGCTCGCGACCCGGGTACGGCAGCCCGAGCGCAATCTGCTGCTGCCCCAGGGACGCGAGGTCCTCGTCTCGGCCCGGTATGTGCGCGCCCACCCGACCGGGCCGATCCGGCGGGTCGTCGTCTCCCTGCGCGACACCGAGGCACGGCGCCGCACCGAGCGCAGCCACGCCGAGCTGATCGCCACCGTGGCCCATGAACTGCGCTCCCCCCTCACCTCCGTCAAAGGCTTCACGGCCACGCTGCTGGCCAAGTGGGAACGCTTCACCGACGACCAGAAACGGCTGATGCTGGAGACCGTCGACGCCGACGCTGACCGGGTCACCCGGCTCATCGCCGAGCTGCTCGACATCTCCCGCATCGACTCAGGGCGGCTGGAGGTGCGCCGGCAGCCCGTCGACATGGGCGCGGCGGTCGGCCGGCACATCCAGGCCTACGTCGCCGCGGGCCTGCCCGCGGACCGCTTCCTGCTCCGCATCGAGCAGCCCCTGCCCGCCCTGTGGGCGGACCCTGACAAGATCGACCAGGTGCTCAGCAACCTCATCGAAAATGCCGTGCGCCACGGCGAGGGAACCGTCACGATCGATGTCACACCCGCGGTGTCCCCCCGGGAAGGGGAGGACGAACAGAACACCGCCACGTCGGTCACCGTGAGCGACGAGGGCCCCGGCATCCCGGAGGAATCCATGAACCGCGTCTTCACCCGCTTCTGGCGGGGCAGCAAGCGCGGTGGCACGGGGCTCGGGCTCTATATCGTCAAGGGCATCGTCGAGGCCCACGGCGGCGCCATCACGGTCGGCCGCGCCCGCGGCGGCGGCGCGCAGTTCCGATTTACCCTGCCCGTGGGGACCCCGGCGTACCTGCTGTAGGCGCCGTTCGAGCCCCATGGGCGCATCCGCTTTCCCCGGCACCGTTAGACTCGACCTTTGGCACCTTTGCGTCCCGAAGACGAAAGACGATTCGTCCACGAATCGGTGACGGGGACCCTCAGCCAGCCAATCGGAAGCACGGGAAGAGATGTCGGCACCCAATAAGTCGTACGACCCTGTCGAGGTCGAGGCCTTGAAACCGGAAGAGATCGAGCGCATGCGGGACGAGGCGCTCGCCGCCTTCACCGCCGCGGACTCCCTTGACGCGCTCCACGAGGCCAAGGTCGCTCACACCGGCCCCGCCTCGCCGCTGGCCCTCGCCAACCGCGAGATCGGCGCCCTGCCCCCGCACGCCAAGGCCGACGCGGGCAAGCGCGTCGGCATGGCCCGCGGCGCCGTGAACAAGGCCCTAGCCGCCCGCCAGGCCGAACTGGAGGCCGAGCGGGACGCCCGGGTACTGGTCGAGGAGTCGGTGGACGTCACCCTGCCCCACGACCGTGTCCCGGCCGGCGCCCGCCACCCGCTGACCACGCTCTCCGAGCGGATCGAGGACGTCTTCGTGGCCATGGGCTACGAGGTCGCCGAGGGCCCCCAGGCCGAGGCGGAGTGGTTCAACTTCGACGCCCTGAACATCGGCCCGGACCACCCGGCCCGCGGCGAGCAGGACACGTTCTTCGTGCGGGGCCCCGACGGCGGCGGCGACTCCGGTGTCGTGCTGCGCACGCACACCTCGCCGGTGCAGATCCGCTCCCTGCTGGAGCGCGAGCTGCCGGTCTACGTGATCTGCCCCGGCCGCGTCTACCGCACCGACGAGCTGGACGCCACGCACACCCCCGTCTTCCACCAGGTCGAGCTGCTCGCCGTGGACGAGGGCCTGACCATGGCCGACCTCAAGGGCACCCTGGACCACATGGTCCAGTCGCTGTTCGGCGAGGGCATGAAGACCCGGCTGCGGCCGAACTTCTTCCCGTTCACCGAGCCGAGCGCCGAGATGGACATGCTCTGCTACGTCTGCAAGGGCGCGTCCGTCGGCAACCCCGACCGGCCCTGCCGCACCTGCTCGTCCGAGGGCTGGATCGAGCTGGGCGGCTGCGGCATGGTCAACCCGCGGGTGCTCACCGCCTGCGGCGTCGACCCGGAGAAGTACAGCGGTTTCGCCTTCGGGTTCGGCATCGAGCGGATGCTGATGTTCCGCCACAACGTCGAAGACATGCGAGACATGGTCGAGGGTGACGTCCGGTTCACCCGGCCGTTCGGGATGGAGATCTGATGCGGATCCCGCTTTCTTGGCTGCGGGAGTACGTCGACCTGCCGGCGACGGAGACCGGGCGCGACGTCCAGGCCAAGCTCATTTCGGCAGGCCTCGAGGTCGAGACCGTCGAGCAGCTCGGCGCCGACCTCAAGGGGCCGCTCGTCGTCGGCCGGGTGCTGACCATCGAGGAGCTGGAGGGCTTCAAGAAGCCGATCCGCTTCTGCACCGTCGACGTGGGCCAGGCCAACGGCACCGGCGAGCCCCAGGAGATCGTCTGCGGCGCCAGCAACTTCTCCGTCGGCGACAAGGTCGTCGTCGTCCTGCCGGGCGCGGTGCTCCCCGGCGGCTTCGCGATCTCCGCGCGCACGACGTACGGCCGCAACTCGCACGGCATGATCTGCTCCAGCGAGGAGCTGGGCATGGGTGACGACGGCACCAAGGGCATCGTCGTGCTGCCGCCGGAGACCGAGGTCGGCAAGGATGCCATCGAGCTGCTCGAGCTGGTGGACGAGGTCCTCGACATCGCCGTCACCGCCAACCGCGGCGACTGCCTGTCCATCCGCGGTGTCGCCCGCGAGACCGCCATCGCCTACGGCCTGCCGCTGAGCGACCCGGCGCTGCTCGACGTCCCGGCCCCCAACGCGTTCGGCCCCTCGGTGAAGATCTCCGAGCCGCGCGGCTGCGACCGCTTCACCGCCCGCGCGGTGACCGGTCTGGACCCCCAGGCGCGCTCCCCGATCTGGCTGCAGCGCCGACTGCAGAAGGTCGGCATGCGCCCGATCTCGCTCGCCGTCGACATCACCAACTACGTGATGATGGAGATCGGCCAGCCGCTGCACGCCTACGACCGCACGCTGGTGCAGGGCACGATCGGCGTGCGCCGGGCCGAGGAGGGCGAGAAGCTCACGACCCTCGACGGTGTGACGCGTACGCTGCACGCCGAGGACCTCGTGATCACCGACGACCGCGGCCCCATCGGCCTCGCGGGCGTCATGGGCGGCGCCGACACGGAGATCGCGGACCTCCCCCGAGCTCTCGACGCGGAGGACCCGGAGAACGCGACCACCGAAGTCGTCATCGAGGCCGCGCACTTCGACCAGGTCTCCGTCGCGCGTACCGCCCGCCGCCACAAGCTGTCCACCGAGGCGTCCCGCCGCTTCGAGCGCGGCGTCGACCCGCAGGCGGCCTCCGCGGCGGCCCAGCGCACGGCCGACCTGCTGGTGCTGCTCGCGGGCGGCACGGCCGAGGCCGGCGTCACCGAGGTCATCGCGCCGTCCGCGCCGCACACCATCGCCATGCCCGCCGACCACCCGGACCGGGTCGCGGGCGTCGACTACGGCCGGGAGACCGTCGTCCGCCGCCTCCAGGAGGTCGGCTGCGACGTGTACGGGCAGGACGAGCTGATCGTCACCGTCCCGTCCTGGCGGCCCGACCTCACCGACCCCAACGACCTGGCCGAAGAGGTCATCCGCCTGGAGGGCTACGAGGACCTGCCCTCCACGCTGCCCAAGCTCCCCTCGGGCCGCGGGCTGACCCATCGGCAGCGGCTGCACCGCCGCGTCGGCCGGAGCCTGGCCGGGGCGGGCTATGTCGAGGCGCCGAACCACCCGTTCGTCAGCGAGCAGGTCTTCGACCAGTTCGGCCTGGCGGACGACGACCCGGCCCGCCGGGTCGTCACGCTGGTCAACCCGCTCAACGACGAGGAGCCCGCGCTCCGTACGACGCTGCTGCCGGGTCTGCTCGGCGCGCTGCGCCGCAACGACGGCCGCGGCAGCCACGACCTGGCGCTGTTCGAGACCGGCCTGGTCTTCCATCCCCGGGCCGAGGACTCCGCTCGGGCAGGGGAGAACCCGCCGCAGCGGCGTGTCGCCCCGCACCTGTCCGTCGACCGGCGTCCGACCGACGAGGAGATCGCGGAGCTGAACGCCGTGCTGCCCGAGCAGCCGCGTCATGTCGCCGTCGTCCTCGCGGGCGCCCGGGAACAGGCGGGCTGGTGGGGCAAGGGCCGCCCGGCCGACTGGGCCGACGCCGTCGAGGCGGCACGGAGCGTCGCCCGCGAGGCCGGGGCCGAGCTGACCGTCCGCAAGGGCCAGTACGGGCCATGGCACCCGGGCCGCTGTGCCGAGCTGGCGGTCGCCGTGGACGGCACCGAGCGGATCGTGGGCCACGCGGGCGAACTGCACCCGCGCGTGGTGAAGGCACTGGGCCTGCCGGAGCGCACCTGCGCCATGGAGCTGAACCTGGACGTCCTGGAGCAGATGGGCAACGGCACCCCGCAGGCGCCGCACATCTCCACCTTCCCGGTCGCCACGCAGGACGTCGCCCTGGTCGTGGACAGGGCGGTCCCGCACGCGGACGTCGAGGCCGCGCTGCGCGAGGGCGCCGGTGAACTGCTGGAGTCCATCCGGCTGTTCGACATCTACGAGAGCGCACAGCTCGGCGAGGACAAGAAGTCGCTGGCCTACGCGCTGCGCTTCCGCGCCCCCGACCGCACCCTGACCGTCGACGAGGCCTCCGCGGCCCGTGACGCGGCGGTCGCACTGGCGGCCGAACGCACCGGGGCGGCGCTGCGCAGCTGATGTCCTGTACCGGGAGCGAGGGGAGTCGCGCATCTTTGGCCACGGACAGCCCGTGGCCGGAGACCGGGCGACTCCCCTCACCCCTGGCGGGGCGCGCTCCGTACTCCCTGTGCCACCTCACTCATTAGGGTGGCAAGTCTGGATCACCCCGGCCGGTGAGCGGTCCGGTCGACAGAATCGGACCGGCTCAGGGGCGTGAGGTGAGACTCCGCGGGCCGATTCTGAGCACTCGGGGCTCTCATGGGGGGCCGGCATGATCCGTATCAAGGCGGGGCCCCCTCGCGGGCCGCGGCCAGGTGTACCTTCCCGTAGCCGGTGGGGCACGGTCGTCGCCCGAGGAGTCGGGCACCGTGTCCGCAGGGGCCCCCGGCGTCTGCGACGGGCGCTCTCGGTCGGACTTCCCACCGTGTGGGGCGCGACCGCGGTCACGTACCAGCAGTACGCGCTCGGTGCGCGGATCGTGGGCAGCGCCGTGTTCCTGGCGGCCGGCGCGGGCCTGCTGCTGCACGTCCGCCACGCCTGCCTGCGGGAGCTGCGACAGGCCCGGAAGGTCGCGGGCGCGGCCCAGAGCGTGCTGCTGCGCCCGCTGCCGCAGTGGATCGACGGGCTGCGCGTGGCCGCCGCGCAGGTGTCCGCGGACCGTGGCGCCACCGTGGGCGGTGACCTGTACGAGGTGATCGCCACCGAGCACGGGGTGCGCATCGTGATGGGCGATGTGCGCGGACACGGACTCGCGGCCCTCGCCACCGCCGCCGCCGTCCTCGGCAGCTTCCGCGAAGCCGTGCACGACGAGCCCGAACTCGCCCCGGTGCTGCGCCGATTGGACCGGACGCTGGCCCGGCACCTGCGTGAGCGGCTCAGGGCGGAACACCCCTCGTCCGGCGGGGAGCCGGACAACCCGGTCGCGGAGGAGTTCGTGACCCTGCTGCTCCTGGAGATCGGCCGCGAGGGAGAGCTGCGCGTCCTCAACTGCGGCCATCCGTGGCCGTATCTGCTCGACCGGGGCGAAGCCGACCTCCTGAGCAGCGCCGAACCCCTGCCTCCGCTCGGGCCGTTCCCCCTGCCGGAGGATCTGCCCGCCCTCGACTGCGGACGGCTGGCGCCCGGACAGGCGCTGTTCCTGTACACCGACGGGGCCGAGGACGCCCGGGATCCCCAGGGGCGCTTCTTCCTCCTGGCCGCCATCCTGACGGAGGCCGTCCGCGAGGACGTCGTACCCCAGAGGGTGCTGCGCACCGTGTTCACCGGCCTCCAGCGCCACACCGGCGCACGCCTCACCGACGACGTGGCCCTGCTCGTGGTGCGCAACGACCGCCACGGGGACGCCCCGTCGGGAGCGCGGGGGACCACACGGCACATCAGGACGGATCCCCGCCCGACGAACCACGGGTAGTCACCCGGCCTTCCGCGCGGAGCGCCGACGCGCCGTCCGCCCCGCCACGGAGTATCGGGCAGGCAGCGGGGCGGACGGCGCGGAGTGGGGCCGCCGCACTGTACGAGGGGGAGCCGGCGGCCCGCCGGCCCCTTACGAGGGGTTTCAGTCAACCGGCCGGAAACTCTGCGCAACAGCGCACGCACAGCCCGGATGCGCGCACTCCGTTCACACCCCGTGTGAACGCGGACGCACTACGCTGTCCGCACCGAGCCACCGGAGGGCCTTCCATGCAGCCCAACACCCTGCTCGACGCGATTCTCGACGAGGCCGGGATCTCCCACGCGGGACTTGCCGCACATGTCAACCAGGCGGGACGGGCGCGCGGACTCGTGCTCCGGTACGAACACACCGCTGTGGCACGGTGGTTGAAGGGCCAGCGGCCACGCGGCCAGGTGCCCGATCTGATCTGCGAGGTGCTCGCCGCCCGGCTGCGCCGCCCCGTGACCCTCGACGACATCGGCCTCGGCGTGCCCGGCGAACCGGCCGCGCCGCACGGCTCCGCCCTCTCGGGCTTCGTCGAACGGGCCACCGCCCTGTGGCGCTCCGACGAGCAGCAGCGCCCGCACATACTCGACGCCCCCGCCGTCACGGGCACGCCCGCCGTGATGCCGGTGTGGGAGTGGGAGAACCCGCCCGAGGACGTGGACGTCTCGCGCGGCGGCCGGCACCGGGTCACCCCCGCCGACGTCGAGATGCTGCGCGCCGCCCGGGCCCACTACGAGCAGATGTACCGCAAGGCGGGCGGCATCGCGACCCGCAGCCGGATCGTCGGCTTCCTCAACTCCGAGACCGCGCCGCTGCTGCGCGGCAGCTACACCGACGCCATGGGCCGCCAACTGCACCGCGCCACCGGCGGCCTGGTGGCGATCGCCGGCATCTGCGCGTACGACTCCGACGCCCACGGTCTCGCCCAGCGCTACTTCCACCAGGCCCTGCGCCTGGCGAAGGCCAGCGGCGACCGGGGGCTCGGCGCGTATGTGATAGCGCTGCTGGTCAACCAGTCCCTGTTCATGAAGGAGTACCGGCAGGCCGTCGCCTTCGCCGAGGCCGCCTTGCGCGCCGCGGGCAAGCACCTCACCCCGGCGCTGGCCTCCGACCTCTACGCGATGCAGGCGAAGGCGTACGCGCATCTCGGCGACGCGACGAGCGCGCTGGCCTGCATCCGGCGGGCCGAGTCGGCCGCCGAGCGCATCCGGCGCGGCCACGAACCGGACGAGACGGGCTATGTCCAGCCGGGCCTCGTCAACGTCCAGGTCGCCGAGGCGCTGTTCAGCCTCGGTGATCTGACGGCGGCGGGGGAGCACGCCGCGGCCGCCGTCGACACCCCCGCGCACGACCGTGGCCGGGTGCACCGGCTCGCCATGCTCAGCCAGATCGACCTGCGGCAGGGCAACGCCGACAGAGCGGCGGCCACCGCGGTCGAAATGGCGGAGCGGGCGCGGGGGATGGAGTCCATGCGGCTGCGCGACCGACTGCGCGCGGTACGCGAGCACCTGGTGCGCAGCGGCTGCGCCGGAACGGCCGAGGCAGCCGAACTCATCGACGGCGCACTGCGCGTACCGCTGTAGAGACCCGTCGGCCCACCGGGCCGACTGGCGGCGCGGGCCGCCGCGTCTGCCGCTGCGCCGGGCGTGCACCGCTGTGAGCCTGCTGAGTGGTCCCTCCTGCTGCGATATTGCCACTTACTCAGCGGAAGGTGGCAGAACCGTGCAGTGGACGAAACTGAACGAACAAACTGTGTATGCAAACCGCTGGTTCAGCGTCAATCTGGCGGATGTCGAGGTGCCGGACGGCCGGCACCTCGACCACTTCCTGATCCGGCTGCGGCCCGTCGCCGTGGCCACCGTCGTGAACGAGGCGGGCGAGGTGCTGCTGCTGTGGCGGCACCGCTTCATCACCGACAGTTGGGGGTGGGAGCTCCCGGCCGGAGTTGTGGAGGACGGTGAGGACATCGTCGCCGCGGCGGCCCGCGAACTCGAGGAGGAGACCGGCTGGCGGCCGGGACCACTGCGCCATCTCATGAGCGCCGAGCCCTCCAACGGACTCACCGACGCCCGGCACCACGTCTACTGGGCCGACGAGGGAGAGTACGTCGGACACCCCGTGGACGACTTCGAGTCGGACCGCCGGGAATGGGTTCCCCTCAAGCTCGTCCCCGACCTGGTCGCCCGCGGAGAGGTCCCGGCCGCCACCATGGCGGCCGCGTTACTCCTGCTGCACCACCTCAGGCTCGGGCAGGACCCACTGCCTGGCGACCCGGTGCCTGCCAGACCGCCACGACGAGGGCGCCCACCGTCGTGAGGGCGCCCACCGCGGGCAGCGGCCGGCGCGTGTGCTCCACCGCGGCCGCCTGAACGGCATATGCGTGCCCCCGCCGCGCACGGCGTGTGAACGGCACGGGCCCGGCACCGGAGACGGCGCCGGGCCCGTCCGGGCCGAAGACTCACGGTCCGTGACCAGGTGGAGGGGAAGCCCCCCCCCGGGTCAGCTGTAGGTGTAGAAGCCCGAGCCCGTCTTGCGGCCGAGCCGGCCCGCCTCCACCATGCGCTGGAGCAGCGGGGGAGCGGCGTACAGGGGCTCCTTGTACTCCTCGTACATCGAATCGGCGATGGAGGCGATGGTGTCCAGGCCGATCAGGTCGGAGAGCTTCAGCGGGCCCATCGGGTGGGCGCAGCCCAGCTCCATGCCGTTGTCGATGTCCTCGCGGCCCGCGATGCCCGACTCGAACATCCGGATGGCCGAGAGCAGATAGGGCACGAGCAGCGCGTTGACCACGAAACCGGAGCGGTCCTGGGCGCGGATCGCGTGCTTGCCGAGGACCTTCTCCGTGAATAGCTGGGCCCGGCTGAGCGTGCCCTCGGAGGTGGTCAGCGCCGGGATCAGCTCGACGAGCTTCTGCACCGGGGCAGGGTTGAAGAAGTGGATGCCGACCACCTGGTCCGGCCGCGAGGTGGCGACCGCGAGCTTGACCAGCGGGATCGAGGAGGTGTTGGAGGCGAGGATCGCGTCCGGGCGGGTCACCACCTGGTCCAGCACCTGGAAGATCTCCGTCTTCACCTGCTCGTTCTCGACGACGGCCTCGATCACCAGGTCGCGGTCCGCGAACTCGCCGAGGTCGGTGGTGAAGGTGAGGCGCGCCTGCGTCGCCGCCTGCTCCTCCTCGGACATCTTGCCGCGCTCGACCGCCTTGGACAGGGAGTTCAGCAGGCGGGTCCGGCCGATCTCCAAGGCCTCGCCGGTGGTCTCGGCGACCTTCACGTCCAGTCCGACGCGGGCGCACACCTCGGCGATGCCCGCTCCCATCTGGCCGCTGCCCACCACTCCGACGCGTTCGATGTCGGTCACATCGTCCCTTTCGCTGATCATCGGGCCTGGAGGGAGCCTGCGCACCACGCCGGCTCGCGCGCTCGCAGGACACCCTCGGGCAGGTCCCCCGTGGTTCGGTGCCTGCTTTCGACTCTGCACGTTACCCCCGGCGTGCCGGTGATCGATCGGCCGGGTCGAGCCCATCCCCAGGGGATACGATCCGTGACCGAACGGATGCGAAACGTATGGGGGGCATGTATGCGGCGAGTGTCACGCCGGGCGTTCACGGTGGCCGCCCTGTCGACCCTGGTGACGGCGGGCGACGTCCGTGCGCAGCCGTCCCGCGCGGCGGCCGGGGAGATGCGGGGGATGTGGCTGGCGACCGTGTTCCGCCGCGACTGGCCCTCCCGGGCCGGACTGCCGGCCGCCGTGCAGCACGCCGAGCTGTGCGCCCGCCTCGACCAGGCGGTACGGCGCCGGCTGAACACCGTCTTCTTCCAGGTGCGCCCCTCGGCCGACGCGCTGTGGCCCTCGCCCTTCGAGCCGTGGTCCCAGTTCCTGACCGGCACCCAGGGCAAGGACCCGGGCTGGGACCCGCTCGGCACGGCGGTCGAGGAGGCACACGCCCGGGGCCTTGAACTGCACGCCTGGTTCAACCCGTACCGGGTGGCCTCCCACACCGACCTGACGCGGCTCGCCGCCGGGCACCCCGCCCGCCGGAACCCGGACTGGGTGGTGCCCTACGGCGGCAAGCTCTACTACAACCCCGGGCTGCCACAGGTGCGCGTGTTCGTCGAGGACGCGATCCTCGACGCCGTACGCCGCTATGCGGTGGACGGGGTCCACTTCGACGACTACTTCTACCCGTACCCCGTCGAGGGCGCGGTCTTCGACGACGACGAGGCGTACGCGGCCCACGGCGGCGGGTTCACGAACCGGGCCGCCTGGCGGCGGCACAACATCGACCTCCTGGTGCGGGAGACCGCGACGCGCGTCCGCATGCTCCGGCCCGCCGCGCGCTTCGGTGTCAGCCCCTTCGGGGTCTGGCGCAACGCCGCCACCGACCCCCGCGGCTCGGACACCCGGGCCGGGGTGCAGACGTACGACGACCTGTACGCGGACACCCGGACATGGGTACGGTCCGGCTGGCTGGACTACATCTGCCCGCAGATCTACTGGCCCATCGGCTTCCCCGCCGCCGACTACGCGACGCTCGTGTCCTGGTGGGCGGGGGTGACCCGGGGCACGCGCGTGCAGCTGTACGTGGGGGAGGCGCTCTACAAGGCCGGGGACCCGGCGCAGTCCGACGCCTGGCAGGACCCGGCGGAACTCTCGCGCCACCTCAGCCTGGCCGCGCGGTACCCGCAGGTGCGCGGTCATGTCTTCTTCGCCGCGACGGAGGTGGGGGCGGATCCGGCCGGGGCGATGGAGCGGGTCGTCGCCGACCACTACGGGTAGCCGACGAGGCCCCGCGCTGAGACCGTGCCCGGATCGCCGTGCCCGGATCACCGTGCCCGGATCACCGTGCCCGGATCACCGTGCCCGGATCACCGTGCCCGGATCACCGTGCCCGGATCACGGCACGAGGACGGGACCCGCTCCGACCGGGCCCCGCCGTCCGGTCCTCGCCCTACTGTCCGATCTGCTGACCCATTTCCCTGTGGCGGATCTCGGTGTCGGGTCCGGGGGAGCACACACCCTCGTGCCCGTCCTGGAAGCGGACGCGGTACGGCGGGTTGCCGTCCGAGCCCATCACCTCGACGATCTCGCCGATCTTGTCGTGCTGCCCGACGATCCTGCCGTGCTGCACCAGCTTGTCGCCTACAGTCGCGCGCATCTGGGGGGCCTCCTCGTCACGTGCGGGAGTATCGGTCCGTGGCCGCGGTGTACGGCCGGTGGCGCCGGTCGACCCGGTCCGCGCGCCCCGCCCCGGTCAGGCCCGCGCCCGCTGGGTGACCGCGATACACACCAGCACCGCGGCGGCCGTCAGCGGAGCGGCCGGGGTGAGATGCTCGCCGAGGAGCAGTACCGACCACACCAGTGTGAGCAGCGGCTGTGCCAGCTGCAACTGGCTGGCCCGGGGTATTCCGATGGCCGCCATGCCCCGGTACCAGACGACCAGGCCGAGGAACTGGGAGCCGGCCGCCACCCACAGCAGTCCCGCCAGGGCGTGCACGGTGGGGTGGACCGGCTCGTAGGACAGGGCGATGAGCGCGCCCGGCACACTGAGCGGCAGGCACAGCACCAGCGCCCAGCCGATGACCTGCCAGCCGGGCATGACCCGGGCCAGCCGGCCGCCCTCGGTGTAGCCCGCGGCGCAGACCAGCAGCGCCCCGAAGAGGTAGGCGTCCGCGCCGGTCAGCGCACCGCCGCTCTGCTGCACGGTGAACGCGATGACGGCCGCGGCGCCGGCCAGGGCGGCGAGCCAGAAGGTACGGGAGGGGCGGGTGCCGACGCGCAGGGCGGAGAAGAGGGCCGTCGTGAGCGGGAGCAGTCCGACGACCACCGCGGCGTGCGCGGTGGTGGAGGTCCGCAGCGCGAGGGTGGTCAGCAGCGGGAAGCCGAGCACGACCCCGGCCGCGACCACGGCGAGCCCCGCCCGGTGCGGCCGCGCGGGCAGGGGGACCCGCAGCGCGAGCAGACAGCCGCCGGCGATGACGGCGGCCAGCGTGCTGCGCACCGCCACGAGCGACCAAGGGCCGAACCCCTCCAGTCCCCAGGCGGTGGCGGGGAACGTGAGGGAGAAGGCGACGACCCCGAGGGCGGCCTGGAGCGTGCCGCCGTACCGCAGGGCCGTTCCCGCCGTTTTGCCCCACCGCGCCCCATGCGGGGGCCTCGGCCCCGTGGTCGAGCCGCCGTTCGGCTGTGCGGCCGCTATCGACGTGCCACCAGTAGCGCTATCCTCTGCTCTCATGCAAGAGCGTAGCAGCGTCACCGAGCTGGCGAACCGGCTGCGGTCCGAGGTGAACCGCTACTCTCCCGGCGAAAAGCTGCCGGCCAGTCGGGCACTTGTCGAGCGGTTCCGGGTCAGCCCGGTGACCGTGTCGCGGGCACTCGCGCAGCTGGCCGCCGAGGGGCTCGTGGTGACGCGGCCCGGCGCCGGCGCCTTCCGGACCGAGCCGCGTGCGGCGGCCCCGGCGGTGGGGGACACCGCCTGGCAGGAGGTCGCCCTCAGCGCGGAGGCCGCCGCCGAGCTGGTGCCCCGGAGTGTCGACGCCTCCGGCGTGCTGGACTCGCTGGCTGCCCCGCCCGTCGGCGTCGTCGGGTTCAACGGCGGCTATCTGCATCCGGTCCTGCAACCGGAACGTGCCATGGGCGCGGCCCTGTCCCGGGCCGGGCGCCGCCCCGGAGTGTGGGCCCGGCCGCCGGTGGAGGGCGTCACCGAGCTGCGCGAGTGGTTCGCACGCGGGATCGGCGGCGCGATCACCGCGGCCGACGTGCTGATCACGGCGGGCGGCCAGTCCGCGCTGACCACCGCGCTGAGGGCACTGGCACCGCCCGGCGCGCCCGTCCTGGTCGAGTCGCCCACCTACCCCGGCATGCTGGCGATCGCCCGCGCGGCGGGCCTGCGGCCCGTGCCCGTGCCGGTCGACCCGGACGGGATGAAACCGGCCCTGCTCGCGGACGCCTTCCGGGCGAGCGGGGCCCGCGTCGTCGTCTGCCAGCCGCTGTTCCAGAACCCGACCGGAGCCGTCCTCGCGCCGGAGCGCCGCCGCGAGGTGCTGCACATCGCGCGCGAGGCCGGGGCGTTCGTCATCGAGGACGACTTCGTCCGACGCCTGGCGCACGAGGACGCCGGTCCGCTGCCGGCTCCGCTGGCCGCGGAGGATCCCGACGGGGTCGTCGTGCACGTCTCCTCGCTCACCAAGGCCACCTCGCCCAGCTTCCGGGTCAGCGCGCTGGCCGCACGCGGCCCGGTCCTGGAGCGGCTGCGCGCGATCCAGGTCGTCGACACCTTCTTCGTGCCGCGCCCGCTGCAGGAGGCCGCGCTCGAACTCGTGGGCTCGCCCGCGTGGCCCCGCCATCTGCGCGCCGTGGCCGCCGAGTTGAAGCACCGCCGGAACACGATGACCGCGGCCCTCGGCCTGCACCTGCCCGAACTCGCCCTGCCGCACGTCCCCTCGGGCGGATACCACCTCTGGACCCGGCTGCCCGACGGCACCGACGAGTCCTCCCTCGTCGCGGGCGCCCTGCGCGCGGGCGTCGCGGTCACCCGCGGCCGCCCCTACTTCAGCGCCGAACCTCCCGCCGCCCACCTCCGGCTGAGCTTCGCGGCCGTCGCCGGGACGGGGGAGATCATGGAGGGCGTACGGCGCCTGCGCACCGCCTGCGACGAGGTGCTCGGGACCCGCTAGGACTTGCCGGCATAGCCGAGCACGTCATCGCCGCCGGCGGGCGTCTGCCCCGGGCGGTCGTGCACGGGTGGATCGTGGCCCGTTCCCGCCAGGACATCCCGGCGACCGCTGACCGTGGTACACAACGCCGATGACGGTGCGGGGCGTTGACGGCCGCGCCACGACAGGAACAGGGGATCAGTGATTCTGAAGACCTTCCGCTGGGCGTTCGCGGTCACCGCGCTCGGCCTGGCCGCAGGCGTGTTGTACAGCGGCTGGACCGCGTTCGGTGTCGTGGCGATCCTGGCCGTGCTGGAGATCTCGTTGTCGTTCGACAACGCGGTGGTCAACGCCGGAATCCTGAAGAAGATGGACGCCTTCTGGCAGAAGATCTTCCTCACGGTCGGCGTGCTTATCGCCGTCTTCGGCATGCGGCTCGCCTTCCCCGTCGTCATCGTCGCGGTCACCGCCGGGCTCAACCCGTACGACGCGGTCCACCTCGCGCTCACCGACAAGGACCGGTACCAGCAGCTGGTCACCGACGCCCACCCGGCGATCGCCGCGTTCGGCGGGATGTTCCTGCTGATGATCTTCCTTGACTTCCTCTTCGAGGACCGGGACATCCAGTGGCTGCGCCGGATCGAGCGCCCGCTGGCCAAGCTCGGCAGGATCGACATGCTGCCGGTCTGCATCTCCCTGATCGTCCTGCTGATCACGTCCTTCACCTTCGCCACGCACGCCCACCAGCACGGCGGCGCCCACGTCGACAAGGCACAGTCCGTTCTGGTCTCCGGCATCGCGGGCCTGATCACGTACCTGGTCGTGGGCGGCCTGTCCGGCCACTTCGAGAACAGGCTGGAGCGGGACGAGGAGCGGGAACAGGAGGCCACCCGCAGCGGGAAGCGGCGCTCGGCGGTCGTCCTGGCCGGCCGGGCCGCGTTCTTCATGTTCCTCTACCTGGAGGTCCTGGACGCGTCGTTCTCCTTCGACGGCGTGATCGGCGCCTTCGCCATCACCAACGACATCGTCCTGATGGCGCTCGGCCTCGGCATCGGCGCGGTGTATGTGCGGTCGCTGACGGTCTACCTGGTGCGCCAGGGCATCCTGGACGACTACGTGTACCTGGAGCACGGCGCCCACTACGCGATCGGGGCGCTGTCCGTGATCCTCATGGTCACCATCCAGTACGAGATCAACGAGATCATCACCGGTCTGGTCGGAGTCGTCCTCATCGCCTCTTCCTTCTGGTCCTCCGTCCGCCGCAACCGCGCCCTCGCGGCAGCGGCGGGGGAGACGAAGACGGCCGAGGCGGTCTCCGTCGCGTAGTGCGCAGGTCAAGGGCCGGTCATGGGTTGGGAAGGCGGTCCGGGCGGGCGTACTCTTGGCGCGGATTTAACGGACACCTCGTTCGGTGAGGCGTCTTCACGGACACAGGCCACTGATCCCACCCGTCGAGAGACGCTCCGGATCAGGACAGGTCTCCCCGGCTCAAGGGGTGACCCCAGGTGGCTTCCCCCGCGGGGGATCACGCCGTGGAGTGCCAAAGCTCTGACGAGTTGGGGTGCGCCGGGCCGAGTCGGCTCCGGCTGCCCCTCGCCGCAGGACCGCGACATCTCTGTGCGCGGCCGTGACCGGGAGGAGGCGACATGGACAGTAGTCCGGGCCATAGTCGGCCCCTCTTCGTGTTGTCCGTGCCGTCCTTCCGCGGCCCGGAGCAGCCTTCTCTTCCTTGATCCCCGTCCAGCTCACGGCCTGCCAGGCCGTGAGTCGGTGTGTGTGCGGAATGTCTTGTGGCCGGGCCCGGGGAGGAAGCGTGCTGCTGTGGGCCGCCCGTAGCCCCGCCATACCGGGGCAAGGAGGTGTTCACCTTGGCTGCCCACACTCTGTTCATGTCCACCTCGGCCCGTCTGCGCGACCGCCGCGTCCATCTGGAGCGCCGTGCCACCGCCTCCAAGGCGGTCCGCGCCTCGCTGGTCTCCCTGGCCGGGCTGATCGGAGGCCCGGCCGCCAACCAGTCCGGCGAGGAGGTCGGCCGCGTCGTCGACGTCGTCGCCCGCCTCTACGGGGCTGACGCGTACCCGCCGGTCACCGGCCTGATCCTGCGCATCGGCCGGCGCCTTACCTTCGTGCCCGCCGACGCCATCGGCAAGGTGCACGCCGGACAGGTACGGCTGCGCACCGCCCGCGTCGACCTGCGGGACTTCGTCCGCCGCCCGGGCGAGGTCCTGCTGGCCAAGGACGTACTCGACCACCAGCTCGTCGACGTCGACGGCGTGCAGGTCACCCGGGCCGCCGACCTGTACCTGGCGCCCCTGGTGGATCAGGTCGTACTGGTCGGGGTGGACGTCTCCCTGCCCACCCTGCTGCGCCGCCTCGGCCCGCGCCGCTGGCAGGCCCGCCCGACCCCGGAGCGGGTCCTGGACTGGCAGGCCGTCGCCCCCTTCGCCGAACAGGCCACCGAGGGCCCGCCGGAGGTGCGGCTGCGCGCCTCCCGGACGGCGCTGCACCGGCTGCGCCCCGCCGACCTGGCCGACATCCTCGAAGACCTCGGCCGCACCGAACGCCAGCAGTTGCTGGGCTGGCTGGGGCCGGAGCAGGCCGCCGACGCGCTGGAGGAGATGGAACCGGCCGAGCTGCAGAACCTGCTGCGCGAGGCCCAGCCGGATCACGCCGCCCGCCTGATCGACGAGATGGAGCCCGACGAAGCGACCGACGCCCTGCGCGACCTCACCCGTGAGGAGCGCGAGGCCCTGCTGGCACGGATACCGAAGGGCGAGGCGGCGGAACTGCGCCGACTGCTGACCCACCGGGAGGGCACCGCGGGCGGAGCCATGACCACACTGCTGATCACCGCCCGCCAGGACGAGACCGTCGCCGAGGTGCGGGGACGGCTGGCCGAACAGGCCGAGCACCGAACCGAGATCGACGCGGTCGTCGTCGTGGACGACGAGGACCGGCTGCTGGGCGACATCGCGCTGTTCGACCTGGCGGTGGCCGAGGACACGACCGTGATGGCCGACCTGGCCGAGTGGAGGGCGCAGTTCGGCCCACCGGACACCGTCCAGGCCGACACGTCCCTGGCAGAGGCCGCCGACCAGCTGGTCGCCGCCCGCGCCTCCTCACTCCTGGTGGTCGACGTGAGCGACCGCCCGATCGGCCGGATCCTGGCCGACGACCTGCTCGACGCGATGCTGCCCGAACGCGGGCGGTTGCACTTCCGGAGGATCCTGCAGTGACCCGCGACCTCGACACCGCCACCGCGGCACCGCAGGCCCCCGCCCCCGCACGCCGCACCGGCTGGCGGCGCATCACCATGATCGCGGCTGTCGCGGGCCCCGGCCTGGTCGCCGCGAACGCCGGCAACGACGCCGCCGGCATCGCCACGTACGCCTCGGCCGGCTCCCAATTCACCTACGGCACCCTGTTCTTCATGGTGCTGGTGACCATCGCCCTGGTGATGGTGCAGGAGATGGCCGTCCGCCTCGGCGCTCATACCGGCAAGGGCCTCGGCGCCCTGATCCGCGAGCAGTTCAGCCTCCGTCTGACCGCCCTCGCGGTCTTCTGTCTGCTGCTTGCCAACACGGGCCTGGTCGTCAGCGAGTTCGCGGGCATCGGCGCCGCCTTCGAACTCCTCGGCATCCCCAAGTGGGCGGTCATCCCGCCGGCCGCGATCCTCCTGTGGGCGCTGGTGCTGTTCGGCTCCTACCACTGGGCCGAACGCATCTTCCTGATCATGTCGCTGGCCTTCTTCGCCTACCCGGTGGCGATGATCCTCGGCCATCCCGACTGGGGAGCTGTCGGCCACCACCTGGTCGTCCCGCACCTCGAGCCGAA
Organism: Streptomyces sp. NPDC002513; assembly: GCF_053595355.1. Lineage (NCBI taxonomy): Bacteria > Bacillati > Actinomycetota > Actinomycetes > Kitasatosporales > Streptomycetaceae > Streptomyces > Streptomyces sp. NPDC002513. The sequence goes on from NZ_JBSFXK010000009.1 coordinate 26,268, forward strand.
CAAGAGCTTCATCCTGCTCGCGGTCGCCCTGATCGGTACGACCGTCAGCCCCTACATGCAGTTCTACGCCGCCGCAGGCGTCGTCGACCGGGGCGCCAAGCCCGCCGACTACCCCCTCATCCGCGCCGACGCCGTCCTCGGTGCCGTCTTCGCCTGCCTCATCAGCCTGACCATCATCATCGCCACCGCCTCCGCCATCGGCGGCACCGGCCCGCTCGCCTCGGCCGCCCAGGCGGCCGAGGCCCTCAAGCCGGTCGCCGGCCAGAACGCCGAACTCCTCTTCGCGTTCGGCCTGATCGGCGCCTCCGCGCTGGCCGGAGCCGTCGTCCCGCTGTCGGCCAGCTACGCCATAGGAGAGGCCGCCGGCGTGGAGCGTTCCGTCTCCCGCAGCTTCCGCGACGCCCCGCTGTTCCTGGGGCTGTTCACGGCCCAGATCGTCCTGGGCGCGACGGTGGCGATGACGCCGGTCGACGTCATCCGGCTGCTCATCGGCACCCAGGTCCTGCAGGGCCTGATCAGCCCCATCGTCCTGATCTACCTGCTGGTCCTGACCAACCGCCGCTCGGTCCTCGGCCGGGCCGCCAACAGCCCGCGCTACCGCATCGCCGCGACCGCCGTGGTCGTCGGCGTCGCCGCCATGTCCACCGTCCTGCTCGTCCAGACGATCCTCGGCTGGTTCGGTCTCGCCTGATCCCGTGGGCCGGGTGCCACCGGGAGCCCTCGGCGGTGGACGCCCGGCCCGCGGACTCCCGCTCCACGCCGCACGGCGGCGAGCCGCCGGCCGCGTTCACCTTCCGCGTGGGCGGCCGGGCGGTACCTGGCGCTCGCGTGTGTAGTCGGTGGTCAGCACCAGGTCCTTCGCGGGCCCGGCGACGCGCCACACCGTGCGCCAGTGGTCCGCGTCCCGCACGGTGAACTCGCCCCGGTGGGCATCACCGCGCTGTTGCTCGCCCTCGCCCTGCCGTTCCACCGCGGGGTGCCCGGGCGGGTGCGCACGGGGTGGACGCTGCTGGTGGTCGCGGTGGCGCTGTCCCTGCAGTGGGCGCCGACCCACCTGGCCTGGCACGCCTTCACCACCCCGCAGGGAGTGTGATCGGTTCCTTTTTCATCAATGCGCGGTTCACTTACCGGACACGGCCGACCTGGCGGAAATTCCTGCTGTTCCCCCTGACGAATGCCACCAATTTCCTGGTCACGACGGCAGGTGTGTGCCTGATCGTCGACGTCCTCCACGCCGGGAGTGCGTTCGCCCCGCTGCTCGCCTCCGCCGCGGCGATTCCCGTGACCTTCGTCGTCTCCCGCACGATCATGCTTCCCGGGGGCGGAGCCGCTCCCGCGCGTCCCCCGCTGCGGTGACGCGCTCCGGCCGTCACCATCGAAAGAGAGGCTCGATCTCCAGGATTGCATAAACGTGCAGAGCTACGTATAGTCATGCCATCCAGGAGGAGGTTCCATGACGGTACGTGCGGCGGTCGCCGGAGCGAGTGGATACGCGGGAGGGGAGCTGCTGCGTCTGCTCCTGGCCCATCCCGAGGTCGAGATCGGCGCCCTGACCGGGAACTCCAGCGTCGGCCAGCGGCTGGGCGCCCTGCAGCCACATCTGCTGCCCCTCGCCGACCGCGTGCTCCAGGAGACCGCCCCCGAGGTTCTCGCCGGGCACGACGTGGTCTTCCTCGCCCTGCCCCACGGGCAGTCCGCCGCGGTCGCCGAGCGGCTCGGGGCGGAGGTGCTGGTGATCGACATGGGCGCCGACTTCCGGCTGGCGGACGCGGCCGAGTGGGAGAGGTTCTACGGCACGCCGCACGCCGGCACCTGGCCCTACGGCCTTCCCGAACTGCCCGGCGGCCGCACCGCGCTGGAGGGGGCCCGGCGCATCGCGGTGCCCGGCTGCTACCCGACCGCCGTCTCGCTCGCGCTCTTCCCCGCGTACGCCGCGGGCCTCGCCGAGAACGAGGCCGTGATCGTCGCCGCCTCGGGCACCTCCGGCGCCGGCAAGACGGCCAAGCCGCACCTGCTCGGCAGCGAGGTCATGGGATCGATGTCCCCGTACAGCGTCGGCGGCCTGCACCGGCACACCCCCGAGATGATCCAGAACCTCAGCGCGGCCGCCGGGGAGACCGTCACCGTCTCCTTCACCCCCACCCTCGCGCCCATGCCCCGCGGCATCCTGGCCACCTGCAGCGCGAAGGCCGGGCCCGGCGTCACCGCCGAGACCCTCCGTGCCGCCTACGCCAAGGCCCTCGCCGACGAACCCTTCGTCCATCTGCTCCCCGAGGGACAGTGGCCCGCCACCGCGTCCGTCTGCGGTTCCAACGCCGTTCAGGTGCAGGTCGCGTACGACGCCGCCGCGCACCGCATCATCGCGATCAGCGCCATCGACAATCTGACCAAGGGCACCGCGGGCGGTGCCGTCCAGAGCATGAACATCGCCCTCGGGCTCGACGAGACCACCGGGCTTTCCACGATCGGAGTCGCACCGTGAGCACCGCACACGCAGCCGCCGGGCCGCAGACCCGGAGCGCCGCCCAGGCCCTTGGGGCACTGCTGGGGGAGAAGGCCGCACCGCTGTGCCGCACGGGCGGAGAAGCCACCAAGGAGATGCAGTGAGTGTCACGGCAGCACAAGGGTTCACGGCGGCCGGTGTCGCCGCCGGGATCAAGGCGAACGGCACCCCGGACCTGGCCCTCGTGGTCAACAACGGGCCCCGCCGCGCCGCCGCGGGCGTCTTCACCTCCAACCGTGTGAAGGCCGCGCCGGTGCTCTGGTCCGAGCAGGTCCTCAAGTCGGGCCAGGTCTCCGCGGTCGTCCTCAACTCCGGTGGTGCCAACGCCTGCACCGGGCCGAAGGGCTTCCAGGACACCCACGCGACCGCCGAGAAGGCCGCCGAGGCCCTCGGCCGGGGCGCCATCGAGGTCGCCGTCTGTTCCACCGGACTCATCGGCGTCCTGCTCCCCATGGACAAGCTGCTCCCGGGCATCGACACGGCCGCCGCCCAGCTGTCCGAGCACGGCGGCGAGAAGGCCGCCATCGCCATCAAGACCACCGACACCGTGCACAAGACCTCGGTGGTGACCGGGGACGGCTGGACCGTGGGCGGCATGGCCAAGGGCGCCGGCATGCTCGCGCCCGGCCTCGCCACCATGCTCGTCGTCCTCACCACGGACGCCGACGTCGACCAGGAGACCCTGGACCGGTCCCTGCGCGCCGCCACCAAGGTCACCTTCGACCGGGTCGACTCCGACGGCTGCATGTCCACCAACGACACCGTCCTGTTGCTCGCCTCCGGGGCCTCGCGTGTCACTCCCGGGTACGAGGAGTTCGCCGAGGCCGTCCGGGAGGTCTGTGCCGACCTGGGCCGCCAGCTCATCGGTGACGCCGAGGGCGCCAGCAAGGACATCAAGGTCGAGGTCGTGGGCGCCGCGACCGAGGAGGACGCCGTGGAGGTGGGCCGCTCCATCGCCCGCAACAACCTCCTCAAGTGCGCGATCAACGGCGAGGACCCCAACTGGGGCCGCGTCCTGTCGGCGATCGGCACCACCCGGGCCGCCTTCGAGCCCGACCAGCTCAACGTCGCCATCAACGGCGTCTGGGTCTGCAAGAACGGCTCCATGGGCGAGGACCGCGAGCTGGTCGACATGCGCTACCGCGAGGTGCACATCGTCGCCGACCTCGCCGCCGGTACCGAGACCGCCACCATCTGGACCAACGACCTGACCGCCGACTACGTCCACGAGAACAGCGCCTACTCCTCATGAGCACCGGAACGACGCGCAAGCACACCGCCCTGCCCAAGGCCCAGATCCTCATCGAGGCGCTGCCCTGGCTGACCCGTCACCACGGCAAGACCGTCGTCATCAAGTTCGGCGGGAACGCCATGGTGGACGACGAGCTGAAGGCCGCCTTCGCCCAGGACGTCGTGTTCCTGCGGCACGCCGGCCTCAAGCCCGTCGTCGTGCACGGCGGCGGCCCCCAGATCAGCGAGGCCCTCGACCGGTACGGCATCCCGAGCGAGTTCAAGGCGGGCCTCAGGGTCACCAGCGAGGACGCCATGGACGTGGTGCGCATGGTGCTGGCCGGCCAGGTGCAGCGCGAGCTGGTGGGGCTGCTCAACCAGCACGGCCCGTTCGCCGTCGGCCTCACCGGCGAGGACGCGCACACCATCACCGCCACCAAGCACCGGCCCGAGATCGACGGCGAGTTGGTCGACATCGGACGGGTCGGCGAGATCACCGCGATCGACACGGGCGCGATCGAGGCGCTGCTCGCCGACGGCCGCATCCCGGTCGTCTCCTCGATCGCCCGCAGTCAGGACGACGGACATGTCTACAACGTCAATGCTGATACGGCGGCTGCGGCACTCGCTGCGGCACTGGGCGCCGAAACCCTCATGGTCCTCACGGATGTCGAGGGACTCTACGAGGACTGGCCCGACTCCGACGAGGTGATCAGCCGCCTCACCGCCTCCCAGCTGGAGAAGCTGCTGCCGGAGCTGTCCTCCGGCATGGTCCCGAAGATGGAGGGCTGCCTGTTCGCCGTGCGCAACGGCGTCACCACCGCCCGCGTCCTCGACGGCCGGGTCCAGCACTCGATCCTGCTGGAGATCTTCACCGACTCGGGCATCGGCACCATGGTCGTGCCCGACGATTTCACTCAGGGGGCCTCCGCATGACCGGTACGACCGATGCCGCCGCCGACTCCGCAGGCGACGCGCACTCCGCCAGCCAGGAGCTGACCCGGCGGTGGCGGGGCGCGCTCATGAACAACTACGGCACCCCGAGGCTGCCCCTGGTCCGCGGTGAGGGCACCCGGCTGTGGGACGCCGACGGCAGGGAGTACCTCGACTTCGTCGGCGGCATCGCGGTCAACGCGCTCGGCCACGCCCACCCCGCGGTCGTCGAGGCGGTCGGCCGGCAGATCGCCTCCCTCGGCCATGTCTCCAACCTCTTCATCGCCGAACCGCCCGTCGCCCTCGCCGAACGGCTGCTCCAGCTCTTCGGCCGGGACGGCAAGGTGTTCTTCTGCAACTCCGGCGCCGAGGCCAACGAGGGCGCCTTCAAGATCGGCCGGCTGACCGGGCGCACCCATATGGTCGCCACCCACGGCGGCTTCCACGGCCGCACCATGGGCGCCCTCGCGCTCACCGGCCAGCCCGGCAAGCAGGAGCCGTTCCGGCCGCTGCCCGGCGAGGTCACCCACGTCCCCTACGGTGACGCCCAGGCGCTGGCCGCCGCGGTCACCGAGGACACCGCCCTCGTGATCATCGAGCCCGTCCAGGGCGAGAACGGGGTCGTCGTCCCGCCCGTCGGCTACCTCAAGGCGGCCCGGGCGATCACCGCCGCCACCGGGGCGCTGCTCGTGCTCGACGAGGTGCAGACCGGCATCGGCCGCACCGGACACTGGTTCGAGTACCAGGCCCACGAGGGCGTCCTGCCGGATGTGGTCACGCTCGCCAAGGCCCTCGGCGGCGGACTGCCGCTCGGCGCCACCGTCGCCTTCGGCCGCGCCGCCGAACTGCTCCAGCCGGGCCAGCACGGCACGACCTTCGGCGGCAACCCCGTCGCCTGCGCCGCCGGGCTCGCCGTTCTCGACACCATCGAGGCCGACGGCCTGCTGGAGAACGTCAAGCGGCAGAGCGAGCGACTGCGGGAGGGAATCGAGTCGCTGGGGCACCCGCTGATCGACCATGTCCGGGGTGCGGGCCTGCTCCTGGGTATCGTGCTCAGCGAGCCGCTCGCACAGCAGGCGCAGCAGGCGGCTCAGGACGCCGGCTTCCTGGTGAACGCGCCCGCCCCGAACGTCGTACGGCTGATGCCGCCGCTGAACCTCGGCGATGACGATGTGGCGGCGCTCCTCCGGGCGTTTCCCGGCATCCTCGACGCAGTGAACGGGGACGGACGATCCGGAGAATGAGACGACGATGACCCAGGCGCAGGACCATGAGCACACGGGACCAGCCGTGCCGCAGACCCGCACCGCGCGCCACCGCCGGATCGTGGACATCCTCAACCGGCAACCGGTGCGCTCCCAGAGCCAGTTGGCGAAACTCCTCGCCGACGACGGGCTGAACGTCACCCAGGCGACGCTCTCCCGGGACCTGGACGAGCTGAACGCGGTGAAGATCCGCAACACCGACGGCGACCTCATCTACGCGGTCCCGAGCGAGGGCGGCTTCCGCACCCCGCGCGCACCGCTCGGCGGGTCGGCCAAGGAGGAGCGGATGCGGCGCCTGTCCCAGGAGCTGCTGATCTCCGCGGAGGCGTCCGCCAACCTCGTGGTCCTGCGCACCCCGCCGGGTGCGGCACAGTTCCTGGCCTCGGCCATCGACCAGGCGGAACTGCACGACATCCTCGGCACCATCGCGGGTGACGACACCCTGCTGCTGATCAGCCGGGACCCGACCGGGGGCCAGGCGCTGGCGGACCACTTGCTGAGGCTGGCGCAGACCGGGCACTGAGCCGGCCCACCCGGACCGGGACACACGAGGAGGGCGCACCGCGGCCGGTGCGCCCTCCTCGTGCGCGGTCAGCCCAGCCGGGCCGCCAGCCCGTCCGTGCACCGCACCTCGTCGCCCGCCGTGATCAGCAGCGCTTCCACGTCCGGCAGCGACTCCAGCCAGGCCAGCCCTTCCCGCGAGCCCATGGCGAACGCGGCCGTCGCCCAGCAGTCGGCCCACGTCAGCCGAGGAGCCACCACGGTCACGGCGACGAGGTCGGTCACCGCCGAACGCCCGGTGCGCGGGTCCACGATGTGCGCGCCGCGCTCCGCGGTCCCGGAGGTGGCCACGGCCAGTTCGCCGGCGCCGGCCGCGGAGACCACCGCGGCGAGCCCGCCGGGACGCAGCGGATCCGCCACACCGACCCGCCAGGGGCGGTCCGGCCCGGGAATCCCGTACAGCTGCACGTCCCCGCCGCCGTTGACACTCACTCCGCTCGCCCCGGCCGCCGCCAGCAGCCGGGCCGCCCGCTCGACCGCCCAGCCCTTGACGATCCCGGTCGGGTCGGTCCGTCCCGCGTAGCGCGTGCTGAACCAGCCGTCGCTGAGCCGCTCCGCCTCGGCACCGAGCGCGAGCACCTCGGCGACCTCCGGGTCGCACTCCTCGAGGGTCACCTCACCACGGGCGAGCCGCGCGATCTGGCTGTGCTCCCGGTAGGTGCTGAACACCTCGTCCACCCGGTGGAGTCCGGCGATCGCCTCCTCCAGCGCGGTGCGCACCGCCTCGGGCTCGCCACCGCGCACATCGAAGGAGACGACGGTGCCCATCACCTCCTCCGCGTGGCGCAGCACGGGCGGTGCCCCGGCGGGATCGGTCACCTGCCCCACCACTCAGCCACCGGCCTTGTCCAGGGCCGACTGCAGGGACTGCCTGTACCCGGTGCTGGTATAGGTCGCGCCGGAGACCGCGTCGATGGTCGCACTCTGTGCACTCACCGCCTCCTGGTTGAGCTTGGGTACGGACATGGCGGTCTTCTGGTCGCTGAGCCCGCCCTCGGGCGCCTGGACGGCCTCGGCCCTGGTGATCTTCCCACCGCTCACGGTCAGGCGGACTTGGACGGGGCCGTACTGTGTCCTGGCGACGTCACCGGTGACTGTCCGCGTGCCCGGCCGCGTGCCCGGCCGCTGTCCGCCGCCGCCCTGCGGCGCCGCCTGGGCCGCGGCCGTCCGCTGCGGTGCGGCACCGCCCGCCTGGGCCGAGGCGGGATTCGAGGCCGGCTTCAGGGACAGCAGCAGTACGATCCCGGACACGGTGGCGGCGCCGACGAGCACGGCACGCCGTACGGGGTGGCTCTTTCTCATCGCTCCCACTTCAGGCACGTCGCTCACATCTCGAACGACTCGTGATGGATGCGGCGGGCGGGAACCCCCGCGCCGCGCACTGCCTCGTACACCTGCTGCGCGAAGCCGGGCGGTCCGCACAGGAAGACGTCGTGGCGGTCGATGTCCGGCAGCTTCCGGCGCAGGGTGTCCGCCGAGATGTCCGGACGCTCCCCCTCCGGGCTGTTGACCGCGTACATCAGCCGGGCGCCGCGCTCCTCGGCGATCTGCGCCAGCTCGTCCCACAGAGCCAGGTCCTGGGTGGTGTTCGCCCGGTAGAGGAGGGTCAGGTCGCCGGGCGCGCCCGGCAGCGTCTCGAACAGTGCCCGCATCGGCGTGATGCCGACCCCGCCGGCCACCAGCAGCACCTTGCCGCGGCTGCGCCGGTCCGCCGTCAGCGCCCCGTAGGGTCCCTCCGCCCACACCCGGGTGCCGGGCGTGAGGTCCCGCAGCGCGGAGCTGTGGTCGCCGATCGCCTTCACCGTGATACGGAGCATATGGGGGCGGGGCGCCGCCGACAGCGAGTACGGGTGCGAACTGAAGCGCATCCCGGGCGCGAGGAAGCGCCAGCGGAAGAACTGCCCGGCCTCCGCGCCCATCCGGTGCAGCCTCCGGCCCGTCATCAGCACCGAGACGATGCCGGGCGCCTCCTCGATGACCGCCTCGACCCGCAGCCGGTGGCGCATGTTCAGCCGGACCGGGGCGAGGACCCGGAACCAGATCACCAGCGCGGTCACCGAGCCGTAGAGGGCGTACCAGGCGGTCCTGGCCTCCGGCTGGGCGGCGAACTCGTTGCCGGTCGAGAGCTGGTGCCAGAACGACAGATACGTGGCCGCGTAGGTGAGCAGATGGACGTGGTACCAGAGGTCGTAGGAGATCCTGCGACGGACCGGGCCGATCGAGATGAGGCCGATGAGCACCAGCAGACCCGTGCCGATGGCGGCCTTGCCCACGTCCGGCAGTCGGTTGACCGAGTCGATGGTCTGCTGGACGATCCCGCCCAGCCCCTTGCCGCTCTGCAGGGCGTAGCCCCACATGGTCAGGAAGAGGTGGGCGAGGACCAGGCAGATGGTGTAGCGGCCGGTCATGGCGTGCCAGCGGGCGACCCGGTCGGAGCCGACCCGGCGCTCCAGCGCCGGCACCCGGGCCATCTGGAGCACCACGAGGGCCATCAGATAGCCGGCGAGCAGGCCGGTGATCCGCCCCGCGTTGAGGATTCTGCTGTTGTTGTCGGCGATGGACGGCGTGTTCATCCACCACAGCCAGATGACGCCCGCCGCGCCCGCCCAGACGGCGAGCAGCAGCGGGACGGCGGGGGAGCGGCGTGGGCGGATGGCGCGCATCGTCTGGCGCCGGGCGGCGCGGCCACCGGCGATCGTGGACACGGTCTCCTCCGTGTTCCTCCATGGGACGGGTGAGGCCAGTGGCCCCCTTGGCCCAGAGGTACGTGGTGGAGCCGCCATGCGTTCAGCCCTTCACGGAGTCCAGCGCCGACTGGAGGGACTGCTGGTAACCCTGGCTCGTGTAAGTGGCGCCGGAGACGGTGTCGATGTTCGCGCTCTGCGCCGTCAGCACCTCCCGGTTCAGCTGCGGGACGGCGTAGCTGTTGATCTCCTGGTCCCTCGGGCTGCCCTGCGGGTAGGTGACCGCCGTGGCGTCGGTGAGCTTGCCGTTCGTCACGGTGATCCGGACCTGGACGGGCCCGTAGGCGGTCTGGACGGAGGCGCCGGTGACGGTCTTGGTGCCGGTCGTGGCCGATCCGCTCGAGCCGCTGGACCCGTTCGAGCCGCTGGACCCGCCGGACCCGCCGGACCCGTTCGAGCCGCTGGACCCGCTCGACCCCCCGGACCCGGCCGGCGTGCCCGCGCTGCTCGACGGCGCCGGCGCGGCCACGGCGATGCCGGGCGACGAGTGCGGCTTCATCGACAGCAGCAGCACCATCCCGGAGACGGTCGCGGCGCTCGCCAGCACGATCCGGCGCAGCGGGCTCTTCTTCCTCAACGCGTGCATGACGGCCTCACAGCTCGAACGACTCGTGGTGGATTCGGTGGTCGGGGACCCCGGCCGCCCGCAGCGCCTCGTACATGTCCTCGGCGAACTGGGCCGGGCCGCACAGATACACGTCGTGGTCGGCCAGTTCGGGCACCGCGCCGTGCAGCGCGCCGGGCGTGAGGCGGGGCCGCGCACCGTCCTCGCCGTTGAGGGCGTACAGCACCTTGGCGCCGCGCCAGCGGGCTATGGCCTCCAGCTCGGCGCCGAGTGCCAGGTCCTCCGCCGAGCGCGCCCGGTACAGCAGCGTCACCTCGCCCGGCAGCGTCTCGAACAGAGCGCGCAGCGGGGTGATCCCGACGCCGCCCGCGATCAGCAGGGACCGGCCGGTGGTCCGCCGGTCGGCGGTCAGTGACCCGTACGGGCCCTCCGCCCACACCCGGGTGCCCGGCCGCAGCAGGGCCACCGACGTGCTGTGGTCCCCGAGCGCCTTGACGGTGATGCGCAACTGGCTGCGGTGGGGCGGTGCCGAGAGCGAGTACGGCGTGGACGTCCAGCGCAGGCCGTCGGTGAGGAACCGCCAGCGGAAGAACTGCCCCGGCTCCGCGCCCAGTTCGTCCAGGCGCCGGCCGCGCATGACGACGGACCACACACCCGGTGCCTCCTGGTGCACCGACTCCACCCGCAGCCGGTGGCGTAGGTTCAGCCGCACCGGGGTGAGGATCCGGAACCACACCACCAAGGCGGCGACGCCCAGGTAGAGCACGTACCAGGCGCTCTGCGCGACCGGGTTTCCGAGGAACTCCGCGCCCAGCGCGAGCTGGTGGCCGAAGGCGAGGAAGACCGCCGCGTACGTCAGCAGATGCACGTAGTACCAGAACTCGTGGCGGACCTTGCGGCGGACGGCCCGCGCCGAGGTGATGCCGACGGCGAACAGGATGATCGTGCCGAGGGTGGCCTTGATCATCTCCGGGTAGTCGAAGACGACGGTGGTCGTCTCGTGCACGAGCGAGGTCCGGTCCTGGGCCGCGTACCCGGTCAGGATCAGCACGATGTGCGCGAGAAGGAGACAGACCGTGTACCGCCCGGCCATGGCGTGCCAGCGCGCCACCCGGTCCGAGCCGATCCGCCGCTCCAGCAGCGGCACCCGGGCCATCAGGCCGACGAGCACCGCGCAGGCGTACCCGCACAGCAACCCGGCGATCCGCCCCGCCCCGGTGAGCCAGCCGGCCGGGCCCACCACCGATCCGGTGTGCTGCCACCACAGGGCGAGCACGGCGGCCGCCCCCGCCCACAGAGCGGCCAGCAGCCAGGGTGCCGGGGAGCGCCGGACGAGCGGCGGCACGGGCGGCGCCTGCTGCTGGTACACCGTGGTCATAGAGGTTCCTTTCGGGCGTCGAGGACGCAACTATGCGGGGAAAACCTCTGAGGTCGCTCTGAAGAACATGAGCGCGCCCTGAGAGGGCGCCGCCGGCGGGGGCGGTGCGCAGGTCACCCAGGGCTGGGGCGCCTGGCACTCACAGGGAGCGCCGGGCACTCACAGGGAACTCAGAGGCCCCCGCGGCACCGGACGCCCAGGGGAGGGGCGATCCTGGTGGTGCGATGAACACACCCCTGTCCGGCCGCTCCGCCCTCTCCCGCCCCGACGGCACACCCGTGCGCGTCCTGGTCGTCGACGACGACCCCGACCTCGCCGAGGTGCTGTCCGGGGCCCTGCGCTACGAGGGCTGGGACGTGCGCACGGCCGGCGACGGGGCCACGGCCGTCGCCGAGGCCCGCGCCTTCATGCCCGACGCCGTCGTCCTGGACGTGATGCTGCCGGACACCGACGGCTTCGCGGTGCTGCGCTCCCTGCACGGTGTGCAGCCGGACGTCTGTGTGCTGTTCCTCACGGCGCGGGACGCCGTCGAGGACCGCATCGCAGGCATCACCGCGGGCGGCGACGACTACGTGACCAAACCGTTCAGCCTGGAAGAGGTCGTCGCCCGGCTGCGCGGACTGCTGCGCCGCGCCGGCATGGCCCGGCAGCTCGACGAAGGCCCCCGGCTGACCGTCGGCGACCTGGTCATGGACGAGGAGGCCCGCGAGGTGACCCGGGCCGGTGAGCTGATCGAGCTGTCCCCCACGGAGTTCGAACTGCTGCGCCTCCTGATGCGCAATCCACGGCGCGTGCTCAGCAAGGCGCAGATCCTGGACCGGGTGTGGTCCTACGACTTCGGCGGCCAGGCCCATGTCGTCGAGCTGTACATCTCGTATCTGCGCAAGAAGGTGGACGCCGGCCGCGAGCCGATGATCCACACCGTGCGCGGGGCCGGCTACGTGCTCAAGCCGGTGGTCCGGTGAGGGCGCTGCGGACGGCGGGGACACGGCGGGCGTGGCGCCTGCCCCGGCCGCGCACCCTGCGGGCCCGGCTCACCGCCGGGCTCGTCGTGCTGCTCGCGCTCAGCTGCGCCGCCGTCGGGGTGGCCGCCGTGGTCGAGCTGGACGGCTTCCTCACCGGGCGGCTGGACCAGCAGCTCCGCGATGCCGGCCCCCGGTTCCCGGCGAGCCTCGAACACGGCGTCACACCGTCGGACCACGACGGCGACGAATACGGTGACACCCGCAAGCAGTCCGCCGGCACCTTCGGCGCCCGGCTGGTCGGCGACGCCGTCACCCACGCGGCGGTGGTGCCCCCCGGCGACGAGAGCACCGATCTGCGCGCCCCGCTCAGTGCCCGGGACGAGCACACGCTCGCGGCGGTCCCCACGGACGGCAGGGGCCACAGCGTCCGTCTGTCGTCCCTCGGCGGCTACCGCGTGCTGGCGACGGCCGGCCGGGACGGCGACGTCCTGCTCACCGGGCTGCCGCTGGAACCGGTGCAGGCGGCGGTGCACCGGCTGGAAAGCGTCGCCGCCGTCGTCTTCGGCATGGCCCTCGCGGTCACCGGTGTCGCGGGCGCCGTCTGGGTGCGCTGGTCCCTGCGGCCGCTCAGCCGGGTCGCCGACACCGCCGCCCGGGTCAGCGAGCTGCCGCTCGCCAGCGGTGAGGTCGCTCTGCCGCCGCGCGCCCCCGAGAGCGATCCGCGCAGCGAGGTGGGCCGGGTCGCCACCGCCTTCAACCGCATGCTCGGCCATGTCGAGGACGCGCTGACCAAACGGCACGCGAGCGAGGAGCGGCTGCGCAGCTTCGCCGCCGACGCCAGTCACGAGCTGCGCACGCCGGTCGCCTCGGTGCGCGGTCACGCCGAGCTGGCGCTGCTGCACCCGGGCCCGGTCCCGCCCGAGGTGCACCGGGCACTGGAGCGGATCGCCGCCGAGTCGGCGCGGATGGGCGAGATGGTCGACGATCTGCTGCTGCTGGCCCGGCTGGACGCGGGCCGCCCGCTGGAGCGCCGTCCCGTCGACCTCACCCGCCTGGTCCTCGACGCGGTCACGGACGCGCGGGCCGCGGGCCCGGACCACCGCTGGACGATGGAGTTGCCCGAGGAGCCGGTCACGGTGACCGGTGACACCCACCGGCTCCAGCAGGTACTGGCCAATCTGCTGAGCAACGCGCGTGTGCACACCCCGGCCGGCACCACGGTGCTCGTCTCGCTGGCGACCGAGGGCCCGGAGGCCGTCCTCACGGTCCACGACGACGGTCCCGGAGTGCCGGGCGACCTCCGCTCGGGCGTCTTCGAACGCTTCACCCGGGCCGATCACCGCCGCCGCCCCGGCCGGCACGGCGGCGGCGCGGGGCTGGGCCTGTCGATCGTGGCGGCGGTGACGGAGGCGCACGGCGGCACGGTGGAGCTGGACAGCCGCCCCGGCGCGACGGCGTTCACCGTGCGGCTGCCGGCCGGCGGGGCCGGTGCCGGGTGACCGCGGGGGTGCCCGGCCGCCGGGCCGGGGTCAGTAGCGGGTGAGCGCGGTGGTCCCGCTCGTCGTGCCGATCGCGATGTGCGGCGCCCGCGCGGGGTCCGCCCAGGCCAGGATCGTCCGCATCGCCTCCAAGGGGACCGACACACAGCCCTCCGTCGCGGCCTTGCCGTTGACGTGCAGGAAGATGCCCGCCCCGCGGCCGTGCACCGGGGCGTGGTAGTTGAAGCCGATGACCAGGGCGTGGGAGTACTGCGGGTCGTAGGCGGCGAGGTGCTCCGACTCCGAGGCCCGGCAGTCGGCCGGGAGGGGCTCCGTCCAGCGGTTGTAGGAGCGCGAGTCGTTGTCCTGGCACCACCAGGAGTCCTGGCGCACCCGGCGGTACGGTGCCTTCGTCCCCGGGGGCGCGGCCGCGATGCCGAACGCGAACGGCAGGTCGTACAGCCCCGTCGGGGTCGTGCTGGTGCCCTGCGTGCGCGAGCCGCCCTCGACGAGACCCCGCGCGCCGAACCGCGCGGCCGCCGAACCGGCTTTCACCCACTGCCCGCCCCGGCGGTCCCACCAGGTGAGCGTGCCCGAGGCCGCGGCGGTCGTGGGAGCCTCCGCGGTGATCAGCTGGGTGCCGCCGCCGGTGTCCGCCATCCGCCGGGGCAGGGGGACCTCCCCGACGGGATGCGGCGCGGCACCCAGCAGCGGGAGGAGAGCAAGGGAGACGAGGGCGGCGACGACACCGGAGCGCATGGCTTCAGAACGTAGACGGTGGCAGGGGCAACGGCAGTCCCGGCAGGCCGTCGAGGCTGGTTTCGACGTGGTCTTTCCTTCGGAAGTACGCATCGAGGGACGCGTCGTCCTCGCGTGCGAAGCGCTGGGCGTGCAGATCGCGGTCCTCCTCGTACGCCATGAAGGGGACCGCGTAGCCACAGGTGTCCCGGATGTGCTCGGCCGTCACGACGATGACCGCGCGCAGACCGTGCGGGGCCGGGTCGATGTCCGGGAAGTGCGCGAGGAGGTCCCCGAAGCGCGGGTCGTCGCGGAACACCGGCTCCCCGCGGCCGTGCACCCGCACGATGGTGGGCGGGCCCTGGAAGGCGCACCACATCAGGGTGATCCGGCCGTTCTCCCGCAGATGGGCGATGGTCTCGGCGTTGGACCCGGCGAAGTCGAGGTAGGCCACGGTGCGGTCGTCGACGACGGCGAACGACCCGGTGAGCCCCTTGGGGGAGAGGTTGACCGTGCCGTGGGCCCCCAGGGGAGCGGTGGCGGTGAAGAACAGGGGCTGTGCCTCGATGAACGACCGCAGCCTGCCGTCTATGCGTGCGTAGCTCTTTCCCATGCCGCCGATTATCCGGGAAAAGTCTTTCGCCTGTCTAAGGAATTGACCCTTCCCCGTTCTCCGGGATGTCTTCCCGTCGAGCGGAATCGCCCGCCACGCCGCCGATGAGATTGACGAATCATGCGGGAGCCTGCATACTCATGCATATCAGCGAATGCACTGTGAGGGAGAAACCCGTGACCGAGCGCGTCGTACTCGCCTACTCAGGCGGTCTGGACACCTCCGTCGCCATCGGCTGGATCGCGGAGGAGACCGGGGCCGAGGTCATCGCCGTCGCCGTGGACGTCGGCCAGGGCGGCGAGGACCTGGACGTCATCCGCAAGCGCGCGCTCGCCTGCGGTGCCGTCGAGGCCGAGGTCGCCGACGCCAAGGACGAGTTCGCCGACGAGTACTGCCTCCCGGCGATCAAGGCCAACGCCCTCTACATGGACCGCTACCCGCTGGTCTCCGCCCTGTCCCGGCCGACGATCGTCAAGCACCTCGTCGCCGCCGCCAAGAAGCACGGCGCCACCACGGTCGCCCACGGCTGCACCGGCAAGGGCAACGACCAGGTCCGCTTCGAGGCCGGCATCGTCGCCCTCGCCCCCGGCCTCAAGTGCATCGCCCCGGTCCGCGACTACGCGATGACCCGCGACAAGGCCATCGCCTTCTCCGAGGCCAAGGGCCTGCCGATCGCGACCACCAAGAAGTCCCCGTACTCCATCGACCAGAACGTCTTCGGCCGGGCCATCGAGACCGGCTTCCTCGAGGACATCTGGAACTCCCCGATCGAGGACATCTACGAGTACACCTCCAACCCGGCCGAGCCCCGTGACGCCGACGAGGTGATCATCACCTTCAAGGAGGGCGTCCCGGTCGCCGTCGACGGCAAGCCCGTCACCGTCCTCCAGGCCGTCCAGCAGCTCAACGAGCGGGCCGGCGCCCAGGGCATCGGCCGGATCGACATGGTCGAGGACCGGCTGGTCGGCATCAAGTCCCGCGAGGTGTACGAGGCTCCGGGCGCGATCGCCCTGATCACCGCCCACCAGGAGCTGGAGAACGTCACCGTCGAGCGCGAACTCGCCCGCTACAAGCGGCAGGTCGAGCAGCGCTGGGGCGAACTGGTCTACGACGGCCAGTGGTTCTCGCCGCTCAAGCGCGCCCTGGACGGCTTCATCGACGAGGCCAACCAGCATGTCTCCGGCGACATCCGCATGACCCTGCACGGCGGCCGCGCGGTCGTCACCGGCCGGCGCTCCCAGGAGTCGCTGTACGACTTCGACCTCGCGACCTACGACACCGGCGACACCTTCGACCAGTCCGCGGCCAAGGGCTTCATCGACATCTACAGCCTGTCGTCGAAGATCGCCGCCAAGCGGGACCTCGCGTAACCCCCACGGGTCACCTCGCACGCATCGGCCTGACAGCCGCCTCCTCACCTGCCAAGGTGAGGAGGCGGTGGCACATCAAGACCATTGAGGAGCAACGCAGTGAGCAGCAACAGCGGTGACGTACGGCTCTGGGGCGGCCGGTTCGCCGACGGTCCCGCCGAGGCCCTGGCCAGGCTGTCCGCGTCCGTCCACTTCGACTGGCGGCTCGCGCCGTACGACATCGCCGGTTCCCGCGCCCACGCACGCGTGCTGCACCGGGCGGGGCTCCTCACCGACGATGAACTCACCCGGATGACCCGCGGCCTGGACCGGCTCGAAGCCGACGTGGCCTCGGGCGACTTCACGGGCACCCTCGCCGACGAGGACGTCCACACCGCCCTGGAACGCGGCCTCCTCGAACGCCTCGGCCCCGACCTCGGCGGCAAGCTGCGCGCGGGCCGCTCCCGCAACGACCAGGTCGCCACCCTCTTCCGGATGTACCTGCGCGACCACGCCCGCGTCATCGGCGGGCTGATCGCCGACCTCCAGGACGCCCTGGTCGGGCTCGCCAAGGCGCACCCGGACGTGGCGATGCCCGGTCGCACCCATTTGCAGCACGCCCAGCCGGTGCTCTTCGCCCACCATGTGCTCGCGCACGTCCAGGCGCTGTCCCGGGACGCCGAGCGGCTGCGCCAGTGGGACGAGCGCACGGCCGTCTCCCCCTACGGCTCGGGCGCCCTCGCGGGCAGCAGCCTCGGTCTCGACCCGGAGGCGGTCGCCAGGGACCTCGGCTTCGAGCACGGCAGCGTGGCCAACTCCATCGACGGCACGGCCTCGCGTGACTTCGTCGCCGAGTTCGCCTTCGTCACCGCGATGATCGGCGTGAACCTCTCCCGGATCGCCGAGGAGGTCATCATCTGGAACACGAAGGAGTTCTCCTTCGTCACCCTCCACGACGCCTTCTCCACCGGCTCCTCGATCATGCCGCAGAAGAAGAACCCGGACATCGCGGAGCTGGCACGCGGCAAGAGCGGCCGTCTGATCGGCAATCTGACGGGCCTGCTCGCCACCCTCAAGGCCCTGCCGCTCGCGTACAACCGCGACCTCCAGGAGGACAAGGAGCCGGTCTTCGACTCCATCGACCAACTGGAGGTCCTGCTCCCCGCCTTCACCGGCATGATGGCCACGCTGACCGTGCACCGCGAGCGCATGGAAGAGCTGGCCCCGGCCGGCTTCTCCCTCGCCACCGACATCGCCGAGTGGCTGGTCAAGCAGGGTGTGCCCTTCCGGGTGGCGCACGAGGTCGCCGGCGAGTGCGTCAAGGCCGCGGAGGCCGAGGGCAAGGAGCTGGACGAGCTGACGGACGAACAGTTCGCCAAGATCAGCGCCCACCTCACCCCCGAGGTCCGCACCGTCCTCGACGTCCCCGGTGCCCTCGCCTCCCGCAACGGACGCGGCGGCACGGCACCCGAGGCGGTCGCGGTCCAGCTCGCCGAGGTGAAGGCGAACCTGGCGGCGCAGCACGCGTGGGCCACCGCGAAGCGGAAGAAGTAGGTCGTACGGGCAGGGGCGGCGCGGGTTACGTTGTTTCGAACCGCAAGGAGCCGACCAACGGGAGCCCGCATGTCCTTGGCGCGACTGGCCCTGGCCACCACGCCCACCTGCCACCTCGGCCTGGGCCTGGCCGCCGTCGGGCGCCCCGGCTACATCACCCTGGGCCGTGAGCGGGACCTCCCGCCCGTCCGCAGCGTGGAGGCCCTGCGCGCCCGTACCCATGAGCTGCTGGACGCGGCCTACGCCCAGGGCGTCCGCTACGTCGACGCGGCCCGCTCCTACGGCCGCGCCGAGGAGTTCCTCGCCGGCTGGCTCGACGCGCACCCCGAGATCGACGACGTCGTCGTCGGCAGCAAATGGGGCTACACCTACACCGCGAACTGGACCGTCGACGCCGAGCGCCATGAGGTCAAGGACCACAGCGCCGCCGCGTACGAGCGGCAGCGCGCCGAGACCGACGCCCTGCTCGGCGACCGGCTCGACCTCTACCAGATCCACTCGGTGACGCCCGACAGCCCGGCACTCACCGACAAGGAACTCCACGCGAAGCTCGCCCAGGCCGCCGCGGAGGGCCTGACGACCGGGTTCTCCACCAGCGGCCCGGCACAGGCCGACGCGATCCGCGCCGCGCTCGCCGTGACCGTCGACGGGGAGCCCCTCTTCCGTACCGTCCAGTCCACGTACAACCTCCTGGAGACCTCGGCCGCCCCCGCCCTCGCCGAGGCCCACGACGCCGGCCTCACGGTGATCGTCAAGGAGGGCTTGGCCAACGGCCGGCTGGCGGATCCGTACGCGCCCGAGGCGCTGAAGGCCGTGGCCGCGCAGACGTCGCTCGGCTCCGACGCGGTCGCCCTGGCGGCGATCCTGTGCAAGCCCTGGGCCGGTGTCGTTCTCTCCGGGGCCGCCACCACGGCGCAGCTCGCCTCCAACCTGCACGCCGCCGCCGTCGACCTCGACGCGGGCCTGCTCGCCCGGCTGTCGGCTCTCGCCGAGGAGCCGCGCGCGTACTGGGAGCGGCGCGGGCAGCTGCCCTGGCACTGATTCTTCCGCCGAACGCGAGGGTCTGAGACACGCATGCCGCTTGTGAGACAAGAATGTCTCATGTGCGCTATGGTTGTCTCATGGCTGTCGATCGTGACCACGTGCTGCGCAGCGCAGCCGCCCTGCTCACCCGGAAGTCCACCGCCACCATGGACGAGGTCGCCAAGGCCGCCGGGATCAGCAGGGCCACGCTGCACCGCCACTTCGCCGGGCGTGACGCCCTCGTACGAGCCATGGAGACGCTCGGCATCGAGGAGTGCGAGGCGGCTCTGGACGCCGCGCGGCTCGACGAGGGCTCGGCCCAGGAGGCCCTGCGCCGGTTCGTGACGCGGATCGAGCCCGCCGCGGCCCTGCTCGCCTTCCTCTACAGCGAGAACCAGCTCTACGAGGGCGAGGAGCAGAACGCGGGCTGGGCCCGGATCGACGCCCGCCTGGCCGCGCTGTTCCGGCGCGGCCAGACGAGCGGCGCATTCCGCATCGACCTCACCCCGGACTGGCTCACCGACGCGCTGTACGGCCTGCTGGCCTCCGGCGCCTGGGCCGTGGCGGAGGGCCGCCTGGCCCCCAAGGCCTTCACCTACATGATCGTCGAGCTGTTCCTCGGCGGCGCCCTCAGGAGAGAGGAACCATGACCAGTACCCTGCAGCCCGAGCTCGCCTCGCGGGCGGAGCGGCGACCGGGCCGGTGGCTCGCGCTCTCCGTCCTCGTGCTCGCCGTGCTGCTGGTGGCCGTGGACGCGACCGTTCTCGGCCTCGCGACCCCCTACATCAGCGAGGACCTGGAGCCGTCCGGCACCCAGTTGCTGTGGATCGGGGACGTCTACTCGTTCGTCATCGCCGGACTGCTCGTGTCCATGGGCAGCCTCGGCGACCGCATCGGCCGCAAGCGGATCCTGCTCGGCGGCGCCACGGCCTTCGGCCTGGTATCCGTCCTCAACGCCTACGCGGCGACGGCGGGGACGATGATCCTCGCGCGGGCGCTGCTCGGCGTCGCGGGCGCGACCCTGATGCCCGCCACGCTCGCCCTGATCCGCAACATCTTCCACGACCCGCGCGAGCGCAGCCTCGCGGTCGGGATCTGGGGCGCCACCGCCTCGGCCGGTACGGCGATCGGCCCGATCGTCGGCGGCTTCCTGCTCGAACACTTCTGGTGGGGTTCGGTCTTCCTCATCAACGTGCCCGTGATGGTGGTCCTCGTCCTCGTCGGCATCCGCACGCTGCCCGAGTCCCGCAACCCCAACCCCGGCCCCTGGGACCTGATCAGCGTCGTGCTGTCGCTCATCGGCATGGTCGGCGTCGTGTACGCGGTCAAGCAGGCCGCCGCGCACGGGTTCACCTGGCCGGACGCGGCCATCGGTGTCCTCGGCGCCGCCGCGCTCGCCGGCTTCGTACGCCGCCAGCTCACGCTTCCGGTACCGCTGCTGGACATGCGGCTGTTTCGCCGCCGCGGCTTCAGCGGCGCGGTCCTCGCCGACCTGCTGACCGTCCTCGGCATGGCCGGGCTGGTCTTCTTCCTCTCGCAGTATCTGCAACTGGTGCAGGGCAGGCGGCCCTTCGAGGCGGGTCTCGCCGAACTGCCCGCCGCCGTCGGCGCGGTGGCGGCGGGTCTCGTCGCGGGCGCGGCGGCCCGGCGCTTCTCCGTGCGCGGGGTCGTCTCCGGCGGGCTCGCCGCGGTGGGGCTGGCGCTGGCCGCGCTCACCCTGCTCGACCGCGCCACCGGCTATCCCCCGATCGGGGCCGCACTGCTGGTGGTGGGCGTGGGCGCGGGACTGTCGTTCACCGTGACGGCGGAGGTGATCCTCTCCAGCGTGCCCCGGGAGCAGGCGGGAGCCGCCTCGGCGGTCTCCGAGACGGCGTACGAACTCGGCGCGGCCCTCGGTATCGCCGTGCTCGGCTCGATCGTGACCGGCGTCTACCGCGACTTCACCGCCCCGGCGGGCACCCCGGCCGCGGCCCGTGAATCGCTGGGCGGTGCGGTCGAGGCGGCGCGGCACCTGCCCGCGGGCACCGGCGAGGCGCTGCTGTCATCGGCCCGTGAGACCTTCGTCGAGGGCCTGCGGCTGGCGACGGGCGTGGGCGCGGCGGTCCTGCTCGCCACGGCGGTGGCGGCGTGGTTCCTGCTGCGGGGCCAGCGGCTGGACAGCTCGTCATGACCCGGGAGCCGCGCCCCGATCGGGGCGCGGCTCGGACCGGGGCGACCGATATGCGGCACTGCCGCCCGGGTGCGAGCGCCCGCGAAGGGCCCGCACCCAGGCGACCGGCACGTCGCCGAAGGCGCTACGCGGCCTTCGCCTTCGTGGCGTACATGTCCACGTACTCCTGCCCCGACAACCGCATGACCTCGGTCATCACGGAATCGGTGACCGCCCGCAGCACATACCGGTCCCGGTCCATCCCCTCGTAGCGGGAGAACTCCATCGGCTCACCGAAACGCACGGTGACCCGGCCCGGACGCGGCATACCGCTGCCGCCCGGCTGGACCTTGTCCGTGCCGATCATCGCGAACGGGACCACCGGGGCGCCGGTCATCAGGGTGAGGCGGGCGATTCCGGTGCGGCCGCGGTACAGACGGCCGTCGGGGGAGCGGGTGCCCTCCGGGTAGATGCCGAAGACCTTGCCCTCCTCCAGCACCCGGCGGCCGGTCATCAGCGCGGCCACACCGCCGTTCGCGCCGTCCCGGTCCACCGGGATCATGCCGACGCCCGTGAAGAACCAGGCCATCAGCCGGCCCTTGAACCCCTTGCCGGTGACGTAGTCGTCCTTGCCGATGAAGAACACCTGACGCGTGGTCACGATCGGCAGCACGATCGAGTCGATGAACGTCAGATGGTTGCCGGCCAGGATGACCGGGCCGTCTCCCGGGATGTGTTCCGCGCCCTCCACCCGTGGGCGGAACATCAGGCGCATGATCGGTCCGAGCACTGCCTTGATGAGCGCGAAGCGGGACAACGGGCCCTCCGGTGTCAAGGGATGCGGTATGTGTCTGTGCAGGTGAGGACGATACTCGTGGCGGCCGGTCCGGCGCACATCGGGTGTAGTGGGTCGAGACGAGTCATGGACGACTGTTTACCTGCGGCGGCGTCCTGTCGCACGCCCGGCATCCGCCGGACGGGTGTGACGGAGATCGCGCGTCCGGGGAGGGTGACGGGGCGTCACGCGCCGTCGTGGTGACGGGTGTCCCGCACGGGCCCGTCCCTGCGTCCGGCAGCACGGCCCCGCGCGTCAGGCGTTCCTGTGTGCGTCTCCTTTGCGACTCCTTTACGTCTCCCGGCCGCCACTCGCCCGCACCTACGATCGACCCGCTTTCGAACACGCGTGGCGGGAGGAACCCATGGGGACGCAGGAGTCGTACGAGCAGGGGCGGGGGACGGGCCGGCGGGCGCTGCTCGGGGCCGCGGTGCTGGGCGCGGGCGGGGCGGTCCTCGGACTGCCCGGCGCCGCGAGCGCGGACGCGCGGCACGGCGAGGGACTGAAGGGTCTGCCGGTGCCGACCGTCATCGGGCACCGGGGCGCCAGCGGATACCGCCCGGAGCACACCTTCGGCTCCTACCAGCTCGCCCTCGACCTGGGCGCCGACATCGTGGAGGCCGGCGATCTGGTGCCCACCAAGGACGGCCACCTCGTGTGCCGGCACGAGCCGGAGATCGGCGGCACGACCGACGTCGCCGACCACCCCGAGTTCGCCGGCCGCAAGACCACCAAGGTCCTGGACGGCGTCCCCACCACCGGCTGGTTCACCGAGGACTTCACCCTCGCCGAGCTGAAGACCCTGCGCGCGATCGAGCGCATCCCGGCCACCCGGCAGCGCAACACGCTCTACGACGGCCGCTGGGAGATCCCCACCTTCGAAGAGGTGCTCCGGTGGCAGGACGAGCAGACCCGCAAGCGCGGCAAGCAGGTGTGGATCTACCCCGAGACCAAGCACCCGACCTACTTCCGCAAGCTGGGCCTCGGCCTGGAGGAGCGGCTCGCGAAGGTCCTGCGGGCGCACGGCAAGGACCGCAAGAACGCGCCCGTCATCATCCAGTCCTTCGAGCCGACCAGCATCCAGCGCCTGAACAAGCTGGTCGGCAACCCGCTCGTCGTGCTGCTGTCCGGCGCGAACACGCGCCCGTGGGACTTCGTCGAGACGGGCGACGCGCGTACGGTCGCCGACCTCGTCACCCCCCAGGGGCTCAAGGAGATCGCCGGGTACGCGCAGGGCATCGGCCCGACCCTCGACCTGGTCATCCCGAAGGACGCGAACGGCCGTCTCACACGGCCGTCCATGCTCGTCGCCGACGCGCACGCCGCGGGCCTGATCCTGCACCCCTACACGATGCGCAACGAGAACACCTTCCTGCCCGCCGACTTCCGCAAGGGCACCGACCCGGCGGCGTACGGGGACGTCTTCGGCGCCTTCGCGGCGTACTTCGCGACCGGCATCGACGGGGTCTTCACCGACAACGCCGACACCGGACTGCTCGCCCGCGAGGACTTCCTGCGCGGACGTGGCGTCAACGCGTGACGCGAGGTCCCCGATGGGGGTGATTCCCGGCCGCCCCTGCAACCCGTCGCCGGGGCGGCCTCGTCCCGCCGCATATGACCCACGAGATGCTGACGGCCCTGCGCCCGCTGCTCACCGCCGAGGCGTCGGCCGAGGCACACGCGGCGGGGATGGAGCCGGGCGATCTGGAACAGGCGGTGTGGCTGCGGCTCCTGGAGCGGCTGGAGGGGGACCGGCCGCCCGCCGACCCGCGGGGGTGGCTGCGCCGGGCCGTCCGCGCCGAGGCGCGCCGCGGCCGTCGCACCGCCCGTCTCGAACTGCCCTACCGGGCCGAGCCCGCAGACGACACGGGGCCCGATCCCGAGCAGCACGCCCTCATGGCGGCCCGCCGCCGGGCCCTGTACGCGGCGGTACGCCGTCTCCCCGGCCGCTGTCCCCGCCTCATGGCGGCGCTGCTCTCCCCCCACGATCTGACCTACCGTGAGATCGCAGGGGAGTTGGGTATCTCACAGGGCAGTCTTGGTCCTGAACGCTCCAAATGCCTTGGATGTCTACGGCGATTGCTGGCGGCGGAGGTTGCGGGCCGCGACCCGCGGGGATAGGAGTGGGGGACGACCGGCGATCAGGTGAGCGGGAGGCGTGCGCACATGGGCATGAGTGTGACCATCACTGTGGCGACCGAGCAGGATGCCGAACAGATCTTCAGGCTGCAGTACCTGTGCTTCCAGAGCGAGGCCGCGCTGTACGGCAACTACCGCATCGACCCGCTCGTCCAGAGCCTCGACGCGGTCCGTGAGGAGGTCGCCTCGGACTGCGTCTTCGTGGCGCGCCTCGGCGAGGAGGTGGTCGGCTCCGTACGCGGCACCGCCACCGAGGAGGGCGCGGCGTCCATCGGCAAGCTGTGCGTGCACCCCCGGCTGCAGGGCCATGGCATCGGCGCCCGGCTGCTGCGGGCCGCGGAGGCGGCGCTGGTCGAGGAACGCGGCGCGACGAGGTTCCGCCTCAGCACGGGTCACCGCAGCGAGGGCAATCTGCGGCTGTACCGCCGGCTCGGCTACGAGACCGCGGGCACGTCCCAGGGGGCCGACGGCGTACCGATGATCGTCCTGGAGAAGCCGGCCCCCGCGGCGACGTACGCGACGACGGCCTGAGCCCGGCACCGCGCCCCCGCGTGGGGCGCGGCTCAGCCCTGCTGGTGCCGCGCGTGCGCCTTCCGCAGCCAGTACATGGCCGACAGCGGCAGCAGCACGGGGATGAAGAGGTACCCCGCCCCGTAGTCCGACCACACGGTCGCGTCCGGGAACGCGGACGGCTCCACCAGGGTCCAGGTGCCGACGGTGAGGACGCCCGCCAGCTCCGCCGCGCAGCACACCAGCGCCGCCCGCCGGGCCGTCTCGCCGCCGCGCACCAGCGAGTAGGTGATGAAGCCGTAGACGACCCCGGCCACCGCGGACAGCGAGTACGCCAGCGGGGCCTTGTCGAACTGCGTCGAGATCTGCACGGCCGAACGCGCCACCGCCCCGACCACCATCACGCCGTACAGCCAGACGAGCAGCATGCCGGGCCCGCTGATCAGCCGTGCCTTGGCCGGCTTCTCCTCCGTGGCCGCCATCTCAGCCTCCCCAGATGTCATAGAGCCGCACCTCCAGCACGGCGAGGACCACGCCGCCGGCCGCGACGGTCACCGAACCCCATCGCGTGCGCTCCGCCAGCGACATGAAACCCGCCGCCGGGACGCACGCGAAGGCGCCGAGCAGATACGCCACGAAGATCGTCGTGCCCTGCTCCGGCTTCTCGCCGCGCGCCAGCCGGACGAGGCCGACGATCAGCTGGACCAGGGTCAGCAGCGTCACCGCGGCCATGCCGATGAAGTGCCAGTCCTTCGTGGGCTGGTCACGGTAGGCCGCCCAGCCGCACCAGGCGGCGAGCAGCAGCGCGGCGACACCGGTCGCCAGCGTCAGGGCATCAAGCATGCCGTGACCCTATTACGGGCCAAAAGGCCCTCGGCGCTCGCCCCCGGCAGGTGCTTCGGCGGACAGCGGGCGCGGGGTGCCGGCCGCGCCGGTCATCGTGGCCTTGACCACAGCCCGTCCGGTCCACTCCTCGGACGCGTACCCGTGTGCGTAGCCCGTCGGCCCTGTCAGGACTGGCCGATGAGCCCGTCGCGACGACCCGCGGACACGACCGGGCCCTGTCCACGGCTGTCCGAATAGCGGACATCCGGGGCGGTCCCCGGCGGTGGGTCTGCTTTACTGGGGCCCATGACCACGACGAGCTGCCGCACCCTTGCGACCGAGGCGACCTTGACGCCCGGTGCTCGTTGTATGCGTCGAATGTGCGCCTGCTAGAGGGCCCCCGCACCATCCAGAGCCTCGCGCCCCGAAGCGAGTCCGCCGTGCCCTGTCCGTACGCCCGTTTCGTACGCGACCGAGCCTCCCTCATCGCCCTCACGGCGTGAGGGAACCCCACCGCGCACATGTTCTCCTCCGGTTCGCTCGCGATCGCGAGAACCGTGCCGCGTTTCCCCCGCACGCACCCGTGCCCGGCGCACATCCACGCCCTGCACTCGACAGTGACGGAAACCAACCCCAGTGATCACCACATCGGGCCTCAGCAAGGTCTACCGCTCGCGCGGCCGCGAGGTGACCGCCCTCGACGGCGTCGACCTGCATGTACGCGAGGGCGAGGTGTACGGCGTCATCGGCCAGTCCGGCGCCGGCAAGTCCTCGCTCATCCGCTGCGTCAACCTCCTGGAACGCCCCACCTCCGGCACGGTCACCGTGGCCGGCCAGGACCTCACCGCGCTCGCCGGCCGCGGTCCGCGCGCCGGCCGGGAACTCCGTCAGGCGCGCAGCCGGATCGGCATGGTCTTCCAGCACTTCAACCTGCTGTCCTCGCGGACGGTCCAGGACAACATCGAGCTACCGCTGGAGATTCTCGGAAAGTCCGGGAAGGAACGTTCCCGCAAGGCCCTCGAACTGCTCGACCTCGTCGGCCTCGCCGACAAGGCCGGGGCCTACCCGGCCCAGCTCTCCGGCGGTCAGAAGCAGCGCGTCGGCATCGCCCGCGCCCTCGCCGGCGACCCCAAGGTGCTGCTCTCCGACGAGGCGACCAGCGCCCTCGACCCGGAGACCACCCGCTCCATCCTCCAACTGCTGCGCGACCTGAACCGGCAGCTCGGCCTCACCGTGCTGCTCATCACCCACGAGATGGACGTCGTCAAGAGCGTCTGCGACTCGGCCGCCCTCATGGAGAAGGGCCGCATCGTCGAGTCCGGCACCGTCAGCGAACTGCTCGCCACTGCGGGCTCCGAACTGGCCGCCGCCCTCTTCCCGGTCACCGGCGTCGCGTCCGGCGACGACCGCGCCGTCGTCGACGTCACCTTCCACGGGGACGCCGCCACCCAGCCCGTCATCTCGCAGCTCTCGCGCACCTACAACATCGACATCTCGATCCTCGGCGCCGCGATGGACACCGTCGGCGGCAAGCAGGTCGGCCGGATGCGCATCGAACTGCCCGGCCGCTACGACGAGAACGTCGTACCGATCGGCTTCCTGCGCGAACAGGGTCTGCAGATCGACGTCGTGAGCCG
This sequence comes from Streptomyces sp. NPDC002513, assembly GCF_053595355.1. Classification (NCBI taxonomy): domain Bacteria; kingdom Bacillati; phylum Actinomycetota; class Actinomycetes; order Kitasatosporales; family Streptomycetaceae; genus Streptomyces; species Streptomyces sp. NPDC002513. The sequence continues at coordinate 53,262 of NZ_JBSFXK010000009.1, forward strand.
GGTCGCCGAAGAGCCCGCGCCGGTCGAGGAAGGTGCCAAGTGACCTGGTCCGAGATGCAGCCGCTGCTGTCGCAGGCGTCCTGGGACACCCTCTACATGGTCGGCTGGTCCACGTTCATCGCCGTTGTCGGCGGACTTCCGCTCGGCATCCTGCTGGTGCTCACGGACCGGGGCGGGCTGGTGCAGAACGTCGTCGCCAACAAGGCCCTCGGGCAGGTCGTGAACATCGCCCGCTCGATGCCCTTCATCATCCTGATGGTCGCCCTGATGAGCTTCACCCGCTGGGTCACCGGCACGACCATCGGCCGCGAGGCGGCCATCGTCCCCCTCGCCATCGGTGCCATCCCCTTCTTCGCGCGCCTGGTCGAGACGGCCGTCCGCGAAGTGGACGGCGGGCTCGTGGAAGCCGTGCAGGCCATGGGCGGCAACACCTGGACCGTCGTGCGCAAGGTCCTCGTACCGGAGGCCCTGCCGTCGCTGATCTCCTCCGCCACCACCACGGTCGTCGCTCTCATCGGCTACTCCGCGATGGCGGGCACGGTCGGCGCCGGCGGCCTCGGCGACATCGCCATCCGCTACGGCTACCAGCGCTTCGAGACCCAGCTCATGTGGATCACCGTGGCGATCCTCGCCGTCGTCATCTCGCTCATCCAGTTCGCAGGTGACTACGCGGCCCGCTCCCTGCACCGGCGCGGCGGGCGCTCCGGCCCGGTGCCGAAGCTGCGGCTGATCAAGGCGAAGAAGCCCGCCGCAACGGGCGTGAACAGGGCCGTCTGAGCCCCCCCGGGCCGCCGAAGCCCCCGTAGGCCGCCCTGATCCCCACTGACTCCCCGCCCACCCAAGACGGGGTCGCACCACCCATAAGGAAAGGCACTTTTCGTGCGTAACACCGCCAAGATCACCACCGCTGTCCTCGCCGCCGGAGCCCTCGCCCTCGGACTCAGCGCCTGCGGCTCCGGCAAGAGCTCGTCCTCCGCCGCCGACGCCGGCGGCCCGCTGGTCGTCGCCGCGAGCCCGACCCCGCACGCCGAGATCCTCGACTTCGTGAAGAACAACCTCGCGAAGAAGGCGGGCCTGGACCTCCAGGTCAAGGAGTTCACCGACTACATCACGCCGAACACGGCGACCGAGGACGGCTCCGTGGGAGCCAACTACTTCCAGAACCAGCCGTACCTGGACGACTTCAACACGAAGCGGGGCACCCACATCGTGCCCGTCGTCACGGTGCACCTGGAGCCGCTGGGCCTCTACTCCCACAAGGTGAAGAGCGCCGACGCGCTGAAGAGCGGTGCGACCATCGCCGTCCCCAACGACTCCGTCAACGAGGCGCGGGCCCTGAAGCTGCTCGCCTCCAAGGGGCTCATCACCCTCAAGGACGGCGCCGGCAGCGAGGCGACCCCGCAGGACATCTCCAAGAACCCCAAGGACCTGAAGTTCAAGGAGGTCGAGGCGGCCCAGACGCCGCGCTCCCTGGACGACGTGGACGCCGCGGTGATCAACGGCAACTACGCCATCTCCGCCGGCCTCAAGCCCGCCGAGGACGCCCTCGTCCTGGAGTCCGCGAAGAACAACCCGTACGGCAACTTCCTCGCGGTCAAGAAGGGCAACGAGAACGACCCGCGGGTCAAGAAGCTCGCCAAGCTCCTCACCTCCCCCGAGGTGAAGAAGTTCATCGAGGACAAGTACCAGGGGTCGGTCATCGCGTCGTTCTGATCCCATATCGCCGGGCATGGGGTCCACGCCTTCACCGGGTGTGGACCCTGTGGTGCGGTGCAGTGCTTCCATGCTGCATGCTGAGCAGCTCAGCAGGCCCTGAGGGTTTTCAACGGTTACGGAGCGGCGCATGACTGGCACCTTCCCCAACGTCTCCATCAGCACGGAGCGGTTGGTCCTGCGCCCCTTCGAGGAGCCGGACATCCCGGCCTTCGCCGAGATGATGAACGACGAGCTGGTCACCGCCTGGAGCTCCGTCCCGTACCCCTACACCGAGGCCGACGCCCGGCAGTGGATCACCGAGCTGGCCCCCGCCGAACGGGCCGAGGGCCGCGGCATCGTCTTCGCGGTCACCGAGTTCCTCACCCAGCGTCTCGTCGGCATCGTGCACCTGCAGAACACCAACTGGCGTGTCCGGTCCAGTGAGATCGCCTATGTCGTCGCGCCCTGGGCCCGCGGCGAGGGGTACGCCTCCGAGGCCGCGCTCGCCGCCGCCCACTGGCTTTTCCACGACCAGCGGTTCGAACGCCTCGAACTGCGCACGGCCGCCGACAACACCGCCTCCCAGCAGGTCGCCCAGAAGACCGGCTGCATCAGCGAGGGCGTCCTGCGTGGCGCCGGGATAGTCCGCAGCAGAACGGAGCGCGGCGAGTGGGTCGACCTGCGCACCGACGTGATCGTCTGGAGCCTGCTGCCGGAGGACCTCGCGGGCGCCGGCGAGCAACTGGCCGATACCGGTGGTTTCACGTCGTTCGACAACTGGAACTGACGGGTACGGACCCCCCGGGCGACCGCCGCCTGCCCCGTGCCCCTCAGTGAACAGGTACGCTCACGGAGCCCACCCCGACGACCTGCGCGAACACCCTGGAGAATGACGACGATGGCCGACCGCGTCACGGTGATCGGCTGGGACGGCTCGCCGCTGACCGCCGCGGCCCGCGCCGCCCTGGGTGCCGCCACGCTCGTCGCGGGCGCGGCCCACCATCTGGCGCTTCCCGAGGTGCCCCGCACCGCCGAGCGTATCCGCCTGGGCAGCGTCGCCCTGGCCGCCCGCCGCATCGCGGCCCACCGCGGCACCGCGGTCGTGCTCGCCGACGGCGACCCGGGCTTCTTCGGGGTCGTACGGACCCTGCGTTCGCCCGAGTTCGGCCTGGAGGTCGAAGTCGTCCCCGCTGTCTCCTCCGTCGCCGCCGCCTTCGCGCGTGCTGGGATGCCCTGGGACGACGCCCAAGTGGTCGTCGCGCACCGGCGCACCCTGCGCCGCGCGGTCAACGTCTGCCGCGCCCACGCCAAGGTCGCGGTCCTCACCTCGCCCGGGGCCGGACCCGCCGAACTGGGCCTGCTCCTGGACGGCGTGCACCGCACCTTCGTCATCTGCGAGGAACTCGGCACCGACCGCGAACAGGTCACCGTCGTCACCTCCGACAAGGCCGCCGACCACACCTGGCGCGACCCCAACGTCGTCATCGTCATCGGGGGACCGGTGACCGCGGCCGACGACGGCGGCTGGATCGCCGGCCGCGACCCGGGCACCGCACCGCGCGGCTGGACGCTGCCGGCCGAGGCGTACGGCGGCGGGCTCGGCGAAGGGGAGACGGATCTGCTGCGCACCGTCCAACTCGCCCGTCTCGGACCACGGGTCGGCGACCTCGTGTGGGACATCGGCAGCGGCAGTGGCGCGTTCGCCGTGGAGGCCGCCCGCTGCGGGGCGGCCGTCCTCGCCGTGGACCGGGACCCGGACGCCTGCGGCCGCACGGCGGCCGCCGCCCGCCGCTTCGGTGTCCAGCTCCAGATCGTGCACGGCACCGCCCCGCACATCCTCGAGGACCTGCCCGAGCCGGACGTGGTACGGGTGGGAGGCGGGGGAGTCGCGGTCGTCTCGGCCGTGGCCGACCGCCGCCCGCGGCGCATCGTCGCGCACGCGGCCACCCGCGACACGGCCGAACTCATCGGCCGGGATCTGACGGAGCACGGCTACGACGTCGAGTGCGCTCTGCTGCAGTCCGTGGAGCTCGACACACGGGCCTGGACGGAGAAGGAACGGAGCGTCGCGTTCCTGCTCAGCGGGCGATTGGCCGAACGCGCCCCGTGATCCGGTTGTCGTACCGGCGCGGTAGGCTGGCCGACCGTTGTACCGCACATGGGTGATCCGGCACTTCATCAGTCAATGTCTGGAAAGCACACCTCTTTTGGGGGCAGTGTGGTACGGCAGAACCGGAGGGCGCGCGACGTGGCGCAGTCCACAGCGGGGAGTCGTGGATCAGGCTGCCGCGACGGCAGGACGGCCGCGACAATGCCATGGAATGGCTTTGTCGTCATTGTTGGCGGGTCGTTCGTGCCGCTGGGCACGCACGCTCGTTCTTCACTGCGGGCGGTCGGCGCGCCGTTCCGGGCGAGCTGGTCGTAGAAGCACTAACCGATGGGCGAGGGGTACGCATGACCGACACCGGCCAGATCCCGGGCGAGGGACTGCCGGAGAGCGCAGGCATGGTGGATCAGCCGGGCGTCCTCGCGCCGGGCGCGTACACCTACCTCGCCCCCTCCGACAGCGCCGCCGAAGACGACGACCTCCTCCTGATGCCCGGCCAGCAGGGCGCATGGGGCAACGAGATGCCGCAGCCCGCCCCGGGCCCGGCGCCGTACCCCCACGAGCCGGGACCGCACGAGACGGCCGGCCGGGACAGCGGCTCGATCGACGTCGGCGCGGTCCGGATGCCGCCCCCGGCGCCCGTGGCGCAGCCGGCCCCGCCGCGCCGTCCGCTGCACCTCGGCCCGCCCACCCCCGACGCCTCCTTGAGCCCGGTGCGTTCGCTCTCCGACCGCGGTCCGGCGGACGCGCCGACGCGCCCGGCGGGGCCGCCGACGACCGGCCCCGAGTACCTCGACGTGCCGTACCCCGGGGACAACGTCCCGCAGGGAGCGGTGCCGTGGGGTGCCCCGCCGCAGGCACCGGCCCCGGTGGGTCAGGAGGGGAGCGCCACGGAAACGGTCGTTCCGGCAGCGGCGCCCGAGCCGGTGACGGTCGCGGAGCCCGTGGCGTTCGTCCCGGAGGCCGCGCCGTTCGCACCGGAGGCCGCACCGCAGGTCTCCGATGGTTCGGGGCAGTTCGAGGGGCTGGTGACTCCGGTCGGTCCCGCGGCCTCGCACGCCCCGGGCACCCCGGCGCATGGCACGCCGACCGGCTCCGTGGCGCAGCACGTTCCGGGCCTGACGCAGGACGGTCAGAGTCCGGCGCAGCACGTTCCGGGCCGGCCGCAGCGCCTCCAGGGCCTGTCGCACGACGCGCACGCCCCGTCCACAGTCCAGCCCGCGGCTCCCCACCCGCCGCTCGCCGCCCCTGTCGTCCCCGCCCCCGGCGGAACACCCGTCGTCCCCGAGGACCTGGCCGCCGGGACCGAGCCGGCCCCGGAGGGCGGCGCACCGCTCCCGGCCGCCGAACCGGCCCCCGAGGGCGTGGAGGTCCCGGAAGGCGGCGCACCGCTCCCGGCCGCCGAGCCGGCCCCCGAAGCCGTAGCGGCACCGGACGCTTCGACCGCCGGTACCCTCCCCCCGGATGCTCCGGACGGACCGCCGGCGGGGCTCGCCCCCCAGGTCCCGGACGCGGCAGCGGACGCAGAGCTGCCGCCCGCCGCCTCCTTCGCCGCCGTGCCGGACGCACCGCAGCCGGTGTACGACGCGGCCCCCGCGGGCGTACCCGCGCAGGCGCCCGACGCCCAGGCCGCCGCGGCCTCCGGTCTCGCACAGCAGCCCGCTTCGGCCCCCGAGCCCGGCGTGCCCGCCCCGGCCCCGCGCCCGCAGGACCAGGCCGTGGTCCCCGCGCCGGACCAGCCGCCGGCCGAGGCGGGGGACGTCGCCCCGTTCGTCGAGCTGACCGACGGTCCGGTCCCGGTTCCCGATCCCGCGGACCTGGTTCCCGATCTGGCGGCCCCGTTCCCGGTCCAGGTCCCGGACACCGCGCCCCCGCTTCCGGAGCTGGTCGCGGTGGAGGCGCAGTCCACGGTCGCCGAGCCCGTGCAGGCCGTGGTCGCCGCCCAGGCCGAGGTGCTCGCAGCCGCCGCGGAACAGGCTCTGGGCGAGCAGTCGGCGCACAGCGAGCCGGCCCCCGTCCCGGCGGAGTCCGCGGCGGACCACTCGCTCGGCCGTTTCGTGCCTGTCGAGGGCACCGTGCCCGCCGGTCCGCATCTGGCCCCCACCCCGCCACACGCCCTGATCGTGCCGCCGGGGCCTCGCGAGGAGCAGCGGGCCCCCGAGGCATCCGCTCCGGCCGGCGCCGAGCGGGAGGAGCCGACAGCTGTCGCGGCACAGCCGGAGGAGCCCGTCGCCATCGTTCCCGCGCCCCGAGAGGGCGAGGCGTCCGCCCGGGAGCCGCGTCTCACGGCCCCGGGGCACGTAGTCGCACAGCAGGCGGAGGACCTGGACACCCGGGCCGCCGACCAGGAAGAGAGCACGGCCGCAGTGGAAGACGCAACCGAGTCCACCGGCCCGGCGGCGCCCGGATACGACGACACCGAGCGTGAGGCGGTGCTGCGCGTGATGCGCGAGCGCCGCGACATCCGCAACGGCTTCCGCAGTGACCCGATCCCCCACGATGTGCTGCTGCGCGTCCTGGAGGCCGCCCACACGGCGCCCTCCGTGGGCCACTCCCAGCCCTGGGACTTCGTGGTGATCCGGTCCGCCGAGACCCGACGCACCATGCACGAACTGGCCCAGCGTCAGCGCGAGGCGTACGCCAAGTCGCTGCCCAAGGGCCGGGCGAAGCAGTTCAAGGAACTGAAGATCGAGGCCATCCTCGACACCCCGGTCAACATCGTGGTCACCGCCGACCCGACGCGCGGCGGCCGCCACACCCTCGGCCGGCACACCCAGCCGCAGATGGCCCCCTATTCCTCCGCGCTCGCCGTCGAGAACCTGTGGCTCGCGGCCCGCGCCGAGGGCCTCGGCGTCGGCTGGGTCAGCTTCTTCGACGAGCGCGAGATGGTCCGTGCCCTCGGCCTGCCCGAGCACCTGGAGGTCGTGGCCTACCTGTGCGTGGGCTACGTCGACGAGTTCCCGGAGGAGCCGGAGCTGATGCAGGCGGGCTGGTCCAAGCGCCGCCCCCTGTCCTGGGTCGTGCACGAGGAGACCTACGGCCGTCGCGCCCTGCCCGGCGAGGACCCGCACGATCTGCTCACCGAGACCGTGGCGGGCATCCGCCCGCTGGACGCCAAGGCGCTCGGCGAGGCCTGGGAGCGGCAGAAGCGCATGACCAAGCCCGCGGGCGCGCTCGGCATGCTGGAGATCATCTCCGCGCAGTTGTCCGGTCTGTCCCGGCAGTGCCCGCCGCCGATCCCGGAGCCCGCGGCCGTCGCGATCTTCGCCGGCGACCACGGGGTGCACGCCCAGGGCGTCACCCCCTGGCCCCAGGAGGTGACCGGCCAGATGGTCGCCAACTTCCTCGGCGGCGGAGCGGTCTGCAACGCGTTCGCCAATCAGGTGGGCGCCGAGGTCTGCGTCGTCGACGTGGGCGTGGCCGCCGATCTGCCGGCGACCCCGGGCCTGCTGCCGCGCAAGGTCCGGGCGGGTACGGCGGACATGACGACCGGACCGGCGCTCACCCGCGACGAGGTCAAGCAGGCGATCGAGGTCGGCATCGAGACGGCCCGCGACCTGGTGGCGGCCGGCAACAAGGCGCTGCTCACCGGTGAGATGGGCATCGCGAACACCACGGCCTCCGCCGCCCTGATCGCGGTCTTCACCGACACCGACCCGGCCGAGGTGACCGGCCGTGGCACCGGCATCAACGACGAGACGCTGGCCCGCAAGACGGAGGTCGTGCGCCGCGCGATCGAACTGCACCAGCCGGACCCGGCCGACCCGATCGGCGTCCTGGCGGCGTTCGGCGGCCTCGAACACGCGGCGATGGTGGGCCTGTTGCTCGGCGGCGCCTCCCTGCGCACCCCGGTGATCCTCGACGGCGTCAGCGCGGGCGCCGCCGCCCTGGTGGCCCGCGCGATCGCTCCCGAGGTCCTCGCGGCCTGCATCGCCGGTCACCGCAGCGCGGAGCCCGGCCATGTCGCCGCCCTCAACAAGCTCGGCCTGCGCCCGCTGGTCGACCTGGATCTGCGTCTGGGCGAGGGCACCGGCGCGCTCCTCGCGCTGCCGCTCGTGCAGAGCGCGGCGCGGGCGATGCACGAGGTGGCCACGTTCGACTCGGCCGGAGTGACCGAGAAGTAGGCCTCCCCGAAGCGGGCGCACGGCCTCGTGGCCGGCCTCTCCCTTCCCCGCTCTCCCGGTGTCTTTCCGCTCCCGGCCCGGCCGGAGCGGAGGGACACCGGGGCGGGCGGGCCGGCCGCTCGGTCCCGGCTGGTCCACCGCTGACGCCTCGCGCGTAAAATCCCCACGTCAGGGCCGCTCCAATGCCGTAGAGGCCCCTTCCACACCGCCTGGACGAGGAGCCGCACCTCCATGGCAGAACACCCTCCGTACCCCGTAGGGCTTCGCCTCACCGGCCGCCGCGTGGTCGTCCTCGGCGGCGGCCAGGTCGCTCAGCGCCGTCTCCCGGCGCTGATCGCGGCCGGCGCGGACGTCCATCTCGTGTCCCCCGAGGCGACCGTCTCGGTCGAGGCCATGGCGGACGCGGGTGAGGTCACCTGGCTCAGGCGCCCGTACCGGACCGGGGACCTGGCGGACGCCTGGTACGCCCTCATCGCGAGCAGCGATCCCGAGGCCAACGCGGCCGCCTCCGCCGAGGCCGAACACCACCGTGTGTGGTGCGTCCGCTCCGACGACGCCGACGCGGCCACCGCCTGGACCCCCGCGACGGGCCACAGCGAGGGCGTCACGATCGCCGTGCTCACGACCGAGGCGAAGGGCCGCGACCCCCGGCACACCGCGGCCGTCCGCGACGCCGTCGTCGAGGGGCTGCGCGACGGCACGCTCGTCGCCCCGCACCACCGCACCCGTACCCCCGGTGTCGCGCTCGTCGGCGGCGGCCCCGGCGACCCCGACCTCATCACGGTCCGCGGCCGGCGCCTGCTCGCCGAGGCCGACGTGGTCATCGCGGACCGGCTCGGCCCCCGCGACCTGCTCACCGAACTGCCGCCGCACGTCGAGGTGATCGACGCGGCGAAGATCCCCTACGGCCGCTTCATGGCCCAGGAGGCCATCAACAACGCACTGATCGAGCACGCCCGGCAGGGCAAGTCCGTCGTCCGGCTCAAGGGCGGCGACCCCTTCGTCTTCGGCCGTGGCATGGAAGAGGTGCAGGCACTCGCCGAGGCAGGCATCGCGTGCACCGTGGTCCCGGGCATCTCCAGCTCGATCTCGGTGCCGGGCGCCGCCGGTATCCCCGTCACCCACCGCGGTGTCGCACACGAGTTCACCGTGGTCAGCGGCCATGTCGCCCCTGACGACGAGCGCTCGCTGGTCGACTGGCCGTCGCTGGCCAGGCTGACCGGCACCCTGGTGATCCTCATGGGGGTCGACAAGATCGGGAAGATCGCCGAGACGCTCGTCGCCCACGGCAAGGCGCCCGACACACCGGTCGCGCTGGTCCAGGAGGGCACCACGGCCGCCCAGCGCCGGGTCGACGCCACCCTCGCGACCGTCGCCGAGACCGTACGCGCCGAGGACGTGCGGCCACCGGCCGTGATCGTCATCGGTCCGGTCGTGAAGGAAGGCCCGCGTCCCGACGCGTGACGCGGGTCCCACCGACCTGTTCCAGCCGTTCGTAACCCGCGGTAACACGGCACGTTCCAGCCGTTGGCGCCGCCCCCCAGGACAAGGCAGTATCACCCTGTGGCCGATCTCATCACCGTCGAGGACCCCACCGACCCGCGGCTTCGTGACTACACGGGCCTGACCGACGTAGAGCTGCGCCGCAAGCGCGAACCCGCCGAGGGCCTGTTCATCGCCGAGGGCGAGAAGGTCATCAGACGGGCCAGGGCGGCGGGTTACGCGATGCGCTCCATGCTGCTGTCCGCGAAGTGGGTCGACGTCATGCGGGACGTCATCGACGAACTCCCGGCCCCGGTGTACGTGGTCAGCCCGGAACTGGCCGAGCAGGTCACCGGGTACCACGTGCACCGCGGCGCCCTCGCCTCCATGCAACGCAGGCCGCTGCCGGCGGCGGACGAGCTGCTGGCCACCGCCCGCCCAGTGGTGATCACGGAGTCGGTCGACGACCACACCGACATCGGCACGATGTTGCCCTCGGGTCTGCAAAAGGGTGCAGGTCGGCGCGTCGCCCTCTTCGAGGACATCGTCGATCACGCGAACCTGGGAGCCGCCTTCCGCAACGCAGCCGCTCTGGGCGTGGACGCCGTCTTCCTCACGCCACGCTGTGCTGATCCCCTCTACCGGCGGGCCGTGAAGGTGTCGATGGGCGCTGTCTTCCACGTCCCCTGGACCCGGCTGACCTCTTGGCCGAAGGATGTCGAGCTCTTCCGCGAGCAGGGCTTCGTGACGGCTGCCCTGTGCCTCGACGAGAAGTCGATCACGATGGACGAACTGGCCGCCCGCCGGTACGAGAGGCTGGCCCTGATGCTCGGCACCGAAGGCGACGGACTGTCGGTCGACGCCCTGCGCGCGGCCGATGAATGGGTCCGGATCCCGATGTCCGCAGGAGTGGACTCCCTCAACGTCGCCGCAGCCTCCGCGGTGGCCTTCTACGCGACCAGGCTCCAGTAAAAGAGGGTCAATCCCCCCGGACCGTGGGGTCCTTCCTTGCGTTCGTGACGGCCCCCGCACCCATCGTCACCACGCCGTGAGCGGTACATCCCCTTGAACAGCCGGACTTTGGAAGGCCCTGACTTTGGTGCTCAATCGGTCTGGGCTCGGGGACCGTTGATGTGCGAGGGTGACGTGCCCGGTTCTTGACATTCCGGTGGCGAGGCTGCGGTCGGCACGGAGGTGCTGACGAACCAGATGCTCGGGAACAAGGAGTTGCGGGGCGGCGTGGGCGGCGGCCCGGCCGACCGAGGTGCTGGGAGACCCGTTGCCGCGTTGTGGGGCCGCTAGCCTGTCGGTATGTCGGAGCGTGTCATGCCCGGTCGCACGGACGGCCTGATCACCCTGGATGCCGCGGACACTTTGTGGGTCGATGTGACGGCCGACGGCGCTGTGCCGGCGGCTTCTGGGGCGTTCACCTGTTCTCCTTCCCGCGCCCGGGCGGGGTACGTCCTGCTCGGCGGCCATGTGGTGGCGACGGTGAGGGCGAGCGGCGGTCAGTGGAGCGTTCCGGAGGCCGAGGTGCGCCGCGCGGCCGCGGAACTGAACGCGATGGGGATGGATCGGCAAGACCTCGTCCGCGTCGGCCCGTCTCGTGGGGCGCCGAGGCAGGAGCGCAACGAGGAAACGCCGCTGCGTTGGCGCCGGCGCATCACGCGGGAACTGCAGGAGCTGGGCGGCCCCGAGCGGGGAGCACGACGTGAAGACGCCCGGCCGTACCATCTGGCGGGGATCGACTGGCGACAGATGCTCGTGGAGCAGACCCGCGACGGGACACAGCGGACGTGGTGGCTGCCGCGCGCCGTGGTCAGGCTGCTGGACGCGGCCGAGCACGCCGAAACGCAGTGGGTGCGAGCCGTGCGGACCCGCCAGGCAGGCGCAGCCGTCACCGAGCCGCCCTCCCGCCCCCGGCAGGCCCGAGACGCCGACAGTCGGAAGACGACGAGCCCCGAGGGCCCCACCGCCTCACTGCGCCCGTACAACGCAGAGCTGGAAGGCCAGCTGTACTCGGTGCTCAGCAGGAAGCCCGGTACCTCCCGCAGGGTGGCTGGGTGGGCGTGCGCCGTCTGCCGCATCGCACCCGCCGCCGTCCTCGACCACTGCCACGAACACGGCTACGTCCGCGCCCCCGTCTGCCAGTCCTGCAACACACAGGAACGCCCCGACCACCTGTACAGCAACGACATCCGCGTGGCGAACCGCTACACACGCCTCTTCCACACCGACACCGACGACTGGCTCCGCCACTGGCACCGCTGCCCCGGCTGCCGCGCACGCACCACCCTGCCCCTGCCGCACCTCGCCGCATGGACCGCCCACATAGCCTGCCGATCGCTGCGCCCGACCCACCGCGCCCCCCGCGGTCGCAAGCCCTGCGGTGTCCTGCGCGTGTCCTGGACGGGCAGTCAGAAGGCGCCCCGTTCCTGCCTGCTCACCGTCGCCGTCGACTTCTGCCCCTCCGGCGAGCACCGTGTCCTGGCGCGAGTCCCCTACCGCGAAGCCGCCGCGCAGTTCGGCATCTGGTTGGCCGAGACGGCCCCTGCCGTGGCCGCCGCGGCCGGTCCTGACCGCTTGGACGGCCTCCCCGCCCGGTTCCGGCCGGTCATCGCGGACACCAGTGGCGAGGGCCTGGCACTGTTCTGAGCGAGCACCCGGAGACCTGAGACCCCAACGTCACGCGCGGTGGCCACCGGGCGCTCTACCGCTTGGACGGGCCACCGCCGCCCGGTCCCGGACGGGTCAGGAGTCGCCCGGGCGCCGGTGCGGCCGTCCTCAGCCGTTCCGGCTCAGCAGGCTTCGGTACTGCTCGGCCATCGACGGCCCGGACAGGGCGGCGTACGACCACTCGGGCCGTACGTCCTTGCGTACGCGCCCGTCGTCCAGTCCGCGCGCCGGGCCCTGGCAGCCCTGGGCGGCCGCGATGCCCAGCGCCACCAGCAGCGTCACCACCACGAACACGAACAGCCGCTGGCGCAGCAGCCGTGGGTTGGCCGGGCGGCGCCCGGTCCCGGTGGTGCGGGGCGCCGGCCGTCCGGCCCCGCTGCGCGGTGCGGGCCGACCGCCGGAGCGGGTCGTGTTGCGCTGCGCGGGCGTGGGGCGTACCCCGGGACGGGAGCCATTGCTGCGGGGCGGGGGAGTGCCGGGCCCCTGCGGGCGCCGCACGGTGCGCTGTTCGGCGTACTGCTCCGCCAGCCGCCCGGTCGGCCGGTCCGGCTCACCGCGCTGGGCGGGCGGTCTCACATCCGTGAGACCCTGCGCCTCCCGGGTCGCGATCTCCTTGAGCCGGAGGGAGAGTTGAAGCGTGCTGGGCCGTTCCTCGGGGTCCTTCGCCAGACAGGCGCGGACGAGCGGGGCGAGCGCGTCCGGCACCCCGTGCAACTGGGGCTCCTCGTGCACCACGCGATAGAGCATCACCTCGGAACTGCCGTGCCCGAAGGGGGAGTCGCCGGTGGCCGCGTACGCCAGCGTGGCCCCGAGCGAGAACACGTCCGTGGCCGGGGTCACGGCGGCCCCGCGCACCTGCTCGGGAGCGAGGAAGCCGGGCGACCCGACGGCCGTGCCGACGTGAGTGAGCGTCGAGGCGCCCGTCGCCCACGCGATGCCGAAGTCGATGATCCGCGGCCCCTTGGGGGACAGCAGGATGTTGGACGGCTTGAGGTCGCGGTGGACGACCCCGGCCTCGTGCACCGCCACCAGGCCCTCGGACAGGGCGGCACCCACGGCGGCCGCGTCGGCGGCCGTGAGGGGTCCTTCCTCGGCGACCTTGTCGTGCAGGGAGGGACCGGGCACATACTGCGTGGCGAACCAGGGACGGTCCGTCTCGAGGTCGGCGGCCACAAGACGCGCCGTGCACCCACCGCGAATCCGCCGCGCCGCCGAGACCTCACGCGCGAACCGCGACCGAAACTCCTGATCCTCCGCCAGGTCCGGCCGGATCACCTTCAAGGCGACCCGCTGGCCCCGCTTGTCGGAGCCCAGGTAGACGACGCCCATCCCGCCCGCGCCGAGCCGCCGGTGAAGTCTGTACGAGCCGACGACACGCGGGTCCTCACGCCTCAGGCGCATCATCGCCATGTCCATCCCCGCTGCCCGGTCCGTCTGACGAGCCACAGCTTACGTTTCCACGGCCACGTCCGCGCAGAGGCCGCGCCCTCTCGGTCCGATCGATTGTCCGTGCGGGGCGGGAAACGTGAAAGCCGGTCAGGAGAGTCGTGAACGGAGCGGTCGCAAGCGCCGTTCATGATCCCAACCGGCGGTCGGTGCAGGGGGATTGGATTCGTGAGGAAGGATCATGCCGGTACGGCCGTGGCCCCGACGCGCAGCTACGCGGTGGTGACCGACGGTGCGGACCGCCGGGGGGCGGCCGCGGTGCGCGGGGGAGGTGCGGAAGTGAGCGAAGTCACGCGGTGAGGGCCACGAGGTGTGCGGAGCGGACGGGGCACGCCGGGGGCCCCTCCGGGAAGACCCTGAGACCTAGGACCACATCTCCACCCAGAGGAGTACGCCGCAGGTCATCGCTCATCCTCCGGGAGGCCCGGCAATCAATACGAGGGCATGACGACCCCAGGGCGTCCGGAGCCTAGATTTGAGGTCAGGCGGCGGGTGGAGCACTCGTCCCCCGAGGTCAGACACCCGCCGCCGCCAACGAGGACAGCACCACGGTCAGGGGAGGGGCCATGGCCCACACGGCACCGCGGACAGTGATCCGCACGCGGGGACGCAGGGCGTACGCCGCGCTCGGCACCCGCCGCCCGGGCCGCCGCCACCCGCTGGTGGCGACCGCGATGGTCCTCCCCCTGGCGGCCCTGCTCGTGTACGCCTTCGGCGGCTGGGAGGCAGTGGTCACACAAGCGTCGTCCGTGGGCGTGATGCTGGGGCGCTGAGCGGCGCCCCGGGCCCGGAAGAGCGGTCCGGGCGGGGACATCCACCCATGAAACCCCGTGGGGACGGGGGTGCGGCGGACGGCACAGACGCCCGCGCAGCTGGGGAGCTGCGCGGGCGTTGTACTTGGCGGGGCACCCCTGCCCGCAGTGGTAGGAACCGTGCTCGTGGCGGGCGCACCCGTCGACCGCGGGGCGGCGGATCCCGGCCCTGCGCGGCCGGAGAAACGCCGGGCACCAGCCGGGACATCGGCCCGGTGCCGCAGCGCCGGGCGCCCGCCACAGGATGGGCCCGTACCGGAGTACCAGGCCCCCTTCCCTCTACGGCCTCCCCCCGGCCCGTACGCTTCGAGACAGCCGTCCGCACACCCCAGGGGACCCGTGAACGCACTGCTGGCCGCGCTGGCCGCGACCGCGCATGCCGCGGCGCATCCTGTCGGCGGGACCTGCCGCTGCGCGATCGCGGGCGCGGTCCTGGCGGAGCGCGACGACGACGCAGCCGTCGTCCGCCATGGCGACACCGTCGCCAAGGCCCACACCCCCGGCACCGACCCCGCCGGACTCTCCCGCCGGCTCGCCACCGCCACCCGGCTGCCCGGGATCCTCCTGGCGCCCCTCCGGCCGGCCCCCGCCCCGGTCCACGACCGTCTCGTCACCTTCTGGCCGTACGGCACCCCGGTCGATCCCGGCACCCCCGAGGCCGCTCCCTGGGAGGCGTCGGCCACGCTTCTCGCCCGGCTGCACCGCGCCCCCGCTCCCGCCGGGCTGCCGCCCATGCGCGGCCCCGCCAAGGCCGCCCGCGCCATCGGGCGGCTGCGCGCGGCCGGCTCCCACTCCGCCGCCGAGCCCGTCCTGCGCGCCTGGGCCGCCCTCCCGGCCTGGGCCCGTGCACAGGCTCCCGCGCCCGCAGCGCGGACCCTGTGCCACGGCGATCTCCACCTCGGCCAGCTCGTACGCCACCCCGCGGACACCGGCGGGTGGCTCCTCATCGACGTCGACGACCTCGGCGTGGGCGACCCGGCCTGGGACCTGGCCCGCCCGGCCGCCTGGTAC
Organism: Streptomyces sp. NPDC002513; assembly: GCF_053595355.1. Lineage (NCBI taxonomy): Bacteria > Bacillati > Actinomycetota > Actinomycetes > Kitasatosporales > Streptomycetaceae > Streptomyces > Streptomyces sp. NPDC002513. The sequence continues at coordinate 68,615 of NZ_JBSFXK010000009.1, forward strand.
GCCTGCGGTCTGCTCCCGCCCGACGAGTGGTCCCGCTTCCTGGCCGCGTACCGGGAGGAAGGCGGTCCGGCCGTTCCCTCCGCCGGCGACCCCTGGCCCGTGCTCGACGTCCCCGCCCGCGCCCTCACCGTCCAGACCGCGGCCCTGGCCATCGCCAAGTCCGCCGCCGCGGAACGCCCCTTGGACGAGGTGGAGCGGGCGGTTGTCGACGCCTGTGTCCGAATGAGTACGATTCCGCCCGGGTTGGCGTAAGGAGTGCCCAGTAGGCTGCAACCGATCGGTTACCGGCCGAGTCCCTTCCTGGCGAAGGGTCACCGAAGTGCGAGGAGTTGAGCAGACCATGCAGTGTCCGAAGTGCCATGCGCCGATGCACACGTACAACCGCAACGGCGTCCAGATCGAGCAGTGTAGCGGCTGCCGCGGCATCTTCCTCGACTACGGGGAACTGGAGGCCCTGACCCGTCTGGAGTCCCAGTGGGCCCAGCCGGCTCCGCCGCCCCCGCCCGCCCCGGCCGCCTACCCCGCGGCTCCCGCCTGGGGTGCCCCGCACGGCGGTCACCAGGGGGACCACGGTCACCACGGCCACCACCGCCACAAGAGCTTCGGCCATATGCTGTTCTCCAGCTGAGCCCGCGAAGAAGCCCCCCGGCCGCAGGGCCGGGGGGCTTCGGTGTGTGGACGATACTGGGATTGAACCAGTGACCTCTTCCGTGTCAGGGAAGCGCTCTCCCGCTGAGCTAATCGTCCTGGGGACCGCGACCGCTCCGGGGAGACGGTCGGGGGTGCTGCGTGCGCGATACTGGGATTGAACCAGTGACCTCTTCCGTGTCAGGGAAGCGCTCTCCCGCTGAGCTAATCGCGCCGGTGGGACATCCGCTGCCGGAGTCCAGTGGACGATACTGGGATTGAACCAGTGACCTCTTCCGTGTCAGGGAAGCGCTCTCCCGCTGAGCTAATCGTCCTTGGAGGTGGAGACGGGATTTGAACCCGTGTAGACGGCTTTGCAGGCCGTTGCCTCGCCTCTCGGCCACTCCACCAGGAGTGCAGGGGCTCGGGAAGATCCCCTGGTTCCTTCGAGCGGACGACGAGGCTCGAACTCGCGACCTCAACCTTGGCAAGGTTGCGCTCTACCAACTGAGCTACGTCCGCTTGTCTTTTCGGACCGCTCCCGCGGCCCGGCGACGTGTTGAACTCTAGCGGATTCCCCGGCCAGCACAAAAACGCGTTTGCGCAGCGTGCTGCGCTGCGCCTGGTCACGGACATGGTCAGGGCCCCTCGGGGACATGCGTGGGCCACCTCCGGGACACCGCCATAGACTCGGCTGTGTGTCCGACCTCCCTCCTCTCGCGCGTTTCGGTGACCGCGTCGCCACCGGTCTCCTCGATGTCACCAGTGATCCCGCGGCCCTCGACTCCACCGGTTTCTGGGCCGTCTGCGCGGCCTACGAGGGGCGTCTGACCTGCGCCCGCTTCGCGGACGTACGACAGGAGCCGGTGCCCGCGCCCCGGCCCGGGAGGTGGCGGGGCCCGACGGTCGGTGACTGGACGTCCTCGCTCGACCGCGCCGCGTACACGGCCGGTGTGCGCAGGATCCGCGAGGAGATAGCGACCGGGGAGGTGTACCAGGTGAACCTGTGCCGCGTGCTCTCCGCGCCGATCGCGCCCGACGCCGACGTGGACGCCCTGACCTCCGTGCTGGCCCGGGGCAACCCGGCACCGTATGCAGGAACGATTCGTCTGCCGCGGCACGGAGTGGAGACCGCCACGGCGTCCCCGGAACTGTTTCTGCGCCGCGAGGGCCGCTCTGTCGCATCCGGCCCGATCAAGGGCACCGCGCGGACCGAGGCGGAACTCCTGGACAAGGACTACGCCGAGAACGTGATGATCGTGGACCTGGTGCGCAACGACCTCGGGCGTGTCTGCACCACGGGCAGTGTGACCGTCCCGGACCTCTGCGCCGTCGAGAAGCACCCCGGTCTGGTCCATCTCGTCTCCACCGTCCGCGGTGAGCTGCGCACGGACGCGGGCTGGCCGGAGCTGCTCGCCGCCACGTTCCCGGCCGGGTCGATCACCGGCGCCCCCAAGTCCAGTGCCCTGCGGATCATCGACGCCCTGGAGACCGCACCCCGCGGCCCCTACTGCGGCGGCATCGGCTGGGTCGACGCGGACCGGGGCGTGGGTGAGCTGGCCGTCGGTATCCGCACGTTCTGGATCGACCGGACCGCCGGGGACGCCCCCGTGCTGCGCTTCGGCGCGGGCGCGGGCATCACCTGGGGCTCCGACCCCGAGGGGGAATGGCACGAGACCGAACTGAAGGCCGCCAGGCTGCTCGCGGTAGCGTCGGGGCAGTACCAGGACACGGGACCGGCATGAGCCACCTCCCGTGCCGTGCCCATCCGGGGGACGGCGCATCCGTGCGCGGCGTGGTCGCGGGCCGGACTCCCGGCCGCATCCCAGCGTCGGACGACGCTTCCGCCACCATCTTGCGAGGTAAAGACCAGTGAAGCTCTGGCTCGACGGCGGGCTGCAGGACATCGACGCCGCCCGCGTCTCCGTCTTCGACCACGGACTGACCGTCGGCGACGGCATCTTCGAGACCGTCAAAGCCACCGACGGCCGGCCGTTCGCGCTCACCCGCCACCTCGACCGGCTCACCCGCTCGGCGCGCGGCCTGGGTCTGCCCGACCCCGACCTCGACGAGGTCCGCCGCGCCTGCGCCGCCGTCCTGGAGGCCAACCCGATGCCGCTCGGGCGCCTGCGCATCACCTACACCGGTGGTTACGGTCCGCTGGGCTCCGACCGGGGCGAGCAGGGCCCGACCCTCGTGGTCGCCCTCGGCGAGACCACCCGGCGTCCCGACTCCACCGCCGTGATCACCGTGCCGTGGACCCGCAACGAACGCGGCGCGCTGGCCGGCCTCAAGACCACCTCGTACGCGGAGAACGTCGTCGCTCTCGCCCGGGCTTCCGAACAGGGCGCCTCCGAGGCGCTGTTCGCCAACACCGTCGGACGGCTCTGCGAGGGCACCGGCTCGAACGTCTTCGTCGTCCTCGGCGGCGAGATCCACACCCCGCCGCTCGCCTCCGGCGCTCTCGCGGGCATCACCCGCGCGCTCACCGTCGAGTGGGCCGGGGCCAGGGAGACCGATCTGCCGCTGGACGTGCTGGAGCGCGCGGACGAGATCTTCCTGACGTCCACGCTGCGGGACGTCCAGGCCGTGCACCGGGTGGACGGCCGTGAACTGCCGGGCGCGCCGGGACCGGTGACCGCCAAGGCCATGCGGATCTTCACCGAGCGGTCCGGCGACGACCTCGACCCCTGACAGCCGGGACTGCCCGGTCCCCGGCAGCCGGGGATATTCGGCTGACCCGCGGCCCGGCAGCGGGTAGAACAATCCTTGATGACCACGACCCTGCGGCCGGACGAGCCGCTTCGACAGCATGCGGACGGAACGCGTTCACGGCGCTACCACGTGTGTGTGAACGGCCGTCCGGTGGGCGCCCTGCGGCTGTCCACGCACCCCGAGTACGGGCCCACCGTGGCGCGGCTCGAAGACCTGCGGATCGAGGAACCGGACCGCGGGAGGGGCCGGGGCACCGTGGCCGCGCTCGCCGCCGAGGAGGTGGTGCGGGGCTGGGGCTGTGCGCGCATCGAGGTGTCGGTGTCCGGGGGCACCGAGGCGGCCCTCGGGTTCCTGACGGCGCTCGGGTACGTCCCGCGCAACCGGAACATGGCCAAGAGCCTGGCCTCCGCCCCGCCCCGGCTGCCCGCCGGCAGCGCCGCCCGGCCCATGACCGAGGCGGAGTACGGGCCGTGGCTCGCCCACGACCGGGACGGCTTCGTACGCGACCTGGTCGAGCGAGGGGTGCCGGAGAGCCAGGCCCGCGTCAAGGCGGACCGGGGCTACGCCCGATTCCTGCCGGACGGCCTGGCGAGCGAGAACACCCTCATCAGCGTGCTGGAGCAGGAGGGGAATCCGGTCGGCAGCCTGTGGCTCGGGCTGTGGCCCGAGTCGGCGTTCGTGCTCGGCGTCGACGTCCGCCCGCAGGAGCGGCGCCGCGGCCACGGCCGCACGCTCATGGCACTGGCGGAGGCGCAGGCGGCCGGGGCCGGCAGGGACCTCATCGAACTCAATGTCTTCGCGGGCAACACGCCGGCCGAACGGCTCTACGCCTCACTGGGGTACGAGACGACCGCGTCCCATCTGTACAAGGAACTGGTCTGAGGTCTGCACGAGGAACCCGGTCCGGGCTCACGCCTGCTGCTCGGCCAGCAGCCGGTCCGCGATCTCCTCGATGCGCCCGCGCAGCCCCTCCTGGCTCTGGCCACCGTCCAGGCGCTCGCCGCCGATGACATACGTCGGGGTGCCGGTGACGCCGATCGCCTTGCCCTCGGCCTGGTCGGCGTCGACGACGAGGATGTGCCGGCCGTCGATCAGCGCGGTGTCGAACTCCTCGGCGTCCAGGCCGAGTTCACGCGCCACCTCGATCAGGAACGGCTCCCCCTTCAGCCCCAGCTCCTCGACCCGGCCGAGCACCGCCTCGACGTACGGCCAGCCCTGCCCCTGCTCCAGCGCCTCCTCGGCGGCCTGCGCGGCGGCGAAGGCGTGCTGGTGCTTGGCCAGCGGGAAGTGCCGCAGCCGCAGTTCCAGCCGGTCGCCGTAGCGGGCACGCAGCGCGCGGAGGTCCTCGAGGGCCCCGTGGCAGTCGGGGCACTGGAGTTCGCACCAGATGTCGAGGACGGGTGCGGCGGCGGGTGCGGGGGAGGAGTCGCTCATGGTCACCAGTCTTCCAGCCCCCGGGACCATGCCCAAACGGAACCCCGGGGCGCGGGGCGGAGCCGGGCCGGGGACCGGCGGGGCCTGTGCGGCCGGCGGGGGGCGCGGGAGAGGGGGGCCCGTGCGGTCAGGGGTGGAGGCGCGTCCGCTCCCTGAGGAGGAGACGACCCGGAGATGTCCCTGAGGTCCGCTCGGACCGTGGCACAGGGGGCGCGGGACGGTGCAGGATGGAAGGGGCGAAACGACCCCACCCGACCGAGCAGTGCCTGGAGGACCGGATGATCGCCGAGACAGTTTGTTCCGCCGTCTCCGCGGCCGGCCTGGGCGTCGCGGCCGTCGCGGCCTACCGCAAGCGCTTCCTCGCGGCCGTCCGCATCGCCGCGTACGCGCTCGTGCCCGTCGGCCTGGTCATGACCGGTGTCGTCGGCTGGCTGGTCCACACCGCGTTCAGCCCCCTGGCCTGGGCGGGCTTCGGTGTCCTCGGTGTCGCCTGGCTTCTCTTCCTGACGACCCGCGCCGTGGAGCGCCGCAGCGGCGGGCGCAAGGAGCGCAGAGCGGACCGGGGCGCGCGGCGCGAGGCGGTCGCCCCCTCCTCCTCCGAGCCGGCCCTCGGCCCCGGGACCCGCCCGGCGGCCCGGCCCGCGGGCGGCCCCCGCAGGAGCGATTCCGCCGACGACTTCAGCGATATCGAGGCCATCCTCAAGAAGCACGGCATATGAGGGAATGGCACGACACGGTGGTCGGATGGCGAGCGCGCGACGATCACGAGAGGCCACGCCGAGATCAACTTCGGTCCCGGTGTAGCGGATATAGGCGAACTCCCTGACATTACGGGCGTGTTGATCGCGGAGCGGGCGGGGGCTGCGTCATCATCGCCGCGAGATGCTGGACAGAACCCAGAGCGACACCGGTGTTCCTCCCGAGGAGCGCCGGGGTTGTCTCTTCGCGCTTTCCCAGCCACCGCTGATGATCTTCCTTGCGGTGATCGGCTGCCTGCTGCTCATGGCATCGCTGCACGACCTGCTGCTGCTCTGAGCCGTACGCGGAGCCCCTGGCGCCACCCGCCGAGGGCTCCGTCAGCCCCGCCACGGGACGGGCCGGAGGGGTCCATGTCCAGCCATGTCCGCGCTCGCGGAGAGTAGCGGAGCCGAAATTTCCGCCAGCCTCGGCTTCGACGGCCCCGGTGACCCCGGTGACCCCGAGGGTGCCAGTGGTCCCGCGGCCGCTTCCGGCCGGCCGCGAGCGCGCCGATGCCCGGCGGCCGGGCTCGGCTCAGCCCGCCGCCTCCTTGCGGCGTGCCCGGTACGCCGCCACATGCAGGCGGTTTCCGCAGGTGCGGCTGTCGCAGTAGCGGCGGGAGCGGTTGCGGGAGAGGTCGACGAACGCACGCCGGCAGTCGGGTGCCTCGCAGTGCCGCAGCCGCTCCTGCTCCCCGGCCACCACGAAGAACGCCAGGGCCATCCCGCAGTCCGCGGCGATGTGGTCGGCGACGGAGGCGCCGGGCGCGAAATAGTGCACGTGCCAGTCGTAGCCGTCGTGATCGGTGAGCTGGGGCGTGGTGCCGGCGGCCGCCACCAGTTCGTTGATCAGTCCGGCCGCGGTCCGGGCGTCGGGTGCGGCGAAGACCGTGGCGAGCCGCACGCGGATCCTGCGCACCGCCGCGAGGTCGATCTCCGACAGCACACCGACATCGCTCAGATCGTGCTCGCGTGCGAAACGGTCGAGGGTGGCGACGTCCGGAAGCCCGTCGGTGTCGTCGCCCTCGGGTGTGGTGTTCACCAGATCCACCACGAGGTCGAGCGCGCACCGGGTGTCGTGGGTGATCAGCACGTGTCGCTCCCTGGCCTGGGGGGTCGGGCGGACGCCCGCCGATGCTGGCCGAGCCTAGCGGCTCAGCGCCGCCGTGGGGCCGTCACGGTCCAAGCCGTGGCGTCGGTTGACTCCCGTGGCGCCCGGTGGAACATGTGGGCGACGGCATGCGGTCGGATCGTCACTCTGTGTGCGCACGCCTGGGCGCCGCCTCCACGAGGGCTCGCGGTGACGGCGCCTGGGTGTGCCGTATGCGGTTGTCCCGGCCCGAGTCGTCTCCCCGAGTGGACGGCGCCGGGCGGCTACGGATCGTGCGCTAGCTCTCCGCCAGGATGTGGGAGAGTTCCGTGTCGAGATCGAAGTGGCGGTGCTCCGTGCCCGGCGGCACGGCTGCGTCCGTCCGCTTCAGGAACGACTCCAGTGCCCGCGCCGGGGCCTCGAGCAGGGCCTCGCCCTCCGGGGAGCTCAGGGCGATGCATACGACGCCCTGACCGTGACTACGGGACGGCCAGACGCGGACGTCGCCGGTTCCGGTGGGCCGGTGCAGGCCCTCGGCGAGGAGGTCGCGGGCGAACACCCACTCGACGGTCTCCTCGGCTCCGGTATGGAAGGTGGCGTGCACGGCGTAGGGATCGGCCGTGTCATACCGCAGTCCTGCGGGAACAGGCAGTGAGGACTCGCTCGACACAACGAGGCGCAGGTGCAGCTCGCAGCTGACCGTGGTGTTCATAAGCGCCAGGGCCTTTCGCTCAGTGTGCGCTCGGGGATTCGCACGTCGGCGAAATCGACATGCCACCTACGGTGCCGTTGTAAACCCCTCTGAGTGTTTTGCCTGTCTTTACGTAGCTCATCCGGCCGAGACACAGTTCAGGCGGTACGTCCATTCCGGTGACCAGTTTCTCTCGGGTAGGCTTTGGTCATATGAATACGGGGAGTGACGAGCGGGGTGAGAGTGTCGCGTCCGAGGAGCGACCGAGGCCCGAGCGGGCCCTGGGCTCCCGGGCCCCGGAATTCATCCGGGAGCGCCGGGCCCTGCATCTGAGCTGGCAGGTGGGCGTCTTCGTGGCCGGCCTCGCGGTGGTCGGCGCGGGCGTGATCATGCTTCCGCTGCCCGGGCCGGGCTGGCTGGTGATCTTCGCGGGTCTGGCGCTCTGGGCGACGGAGTTCGTCTGGGCCCAACTGGTGCTCCGCTGGACCAAGCGGAAGGTCACCGAGGCGGCCCAGCGGGCACTCGACCCGAGGGTGCGCCGCCGGAACGTCGCCCTGACGGCGGCGGGCGTGGTGATCGCCGCGACCCTTGTCGGGGTCTACGTCTGGAAGTTCGGCCTCGCGACGCCGTGGAACATCAGGGAGGAGTGACCCGGCCCCTGGTCGGAGGCACCCCTGACATGGGGTAATGTTCTTCCTGCGCCCGGGCGATTAGCTCAGCGGGAGAGCGCTTCGTTCACACCGAAGAGGTCACTGGTTCGATCCCAGTATCGCCCACAGCATCAAGGGTGGCGGATGTTCGCGGACAGCGCGAGCGCCCGCCGCCCTTGTCGTGCGCATGCAGTTGCTGCGCTCGTACGCGCTCACTCCCGCCGGCCGACGGTCTCCGACCGGCCTCATCGGGCCGTGTGCCGGCAAACGCTTTCCCGAATCGATTCACGCCCGTCGGCGCACTGCCGCGAGGATGGCCACGATCCGCTGCGTCCGGTGGGGTGCCGTCGCGCGCGAAGAGGATCGATCAGTTCGTCGAGATCTTCGAAAAGAAGTACCCGAAGGCCGAGGTGAAGAGGGACTTCCGGTATTGCGCGGCCTTTTGGAAGAAGTCCCGGGCCGGTCGGCCTGCGGAAATCCCCCAGACGTATTCCACAAGCCGCCGGATTCCTTCGGGAGTGCGGCGGAAGAGGCGTTCCGCCCGTCCTCAAGTCCGCGTGGGCACCAGGAATGTGATGGTGGCTGTTCCCGGATCACTCGCGGCCGACGGGGAGCGCCGCCGCACGGGCGACGGCGCTCGCACCCGCAAGTGTGGTCCGCCGCGCGGCCTATGGCATGAGTAGGTGTACTCAGTCACCGGGGGCGGTCCATGGGCAGACTCTGCCCATGGACCGCAACCACTACCGCTTCCGCAGCCTGTGGCCGCTGCCCGCGCCCCCCGCCGCCGTGTACGCGGCGCTGGAGCGTGCCGAGAACTACCCGCAATGGTGGCGCCAGGTGCGGGAGGTGATCCGGCTCGACGACACCACCGAGATCGTCCGGGTCCGCTCGCTGCTGCCGTACGACCTCACCTTCACCGCGCGGGAGGTGCGGCGCGATCCCGCGGCCGGGGTCCTTCAGGCCGCGCTCTCCGGCGACCTCGAGGGCTGGGCCCGCTGGACGGTCACGGCGGCCGCCTCCGGCACCCTCGCCCGCTACGACCAGGAGGTCGAGGTCACCAAGCCGTTGCTCAGGCGCTGGGCCCTGCCGGGGCGGCCCGTCTTCCGCGCGAACCACTGGCTCATGATGCGGGCCGGACGGCGGGGGCTGCGCGCGCACCTGCGAGCGGTTTGAACGAACCCGCACCGGACCTGTATTGTTCACTGCGTTCCCGGGCGATTAGCTCAGTGGGAGAGCGCTTCGTTCACACCGAAGAGGCCACTGGTTCGAACCCAGTATCGCCCACCCGGAGAAGACCGGTCCGTCGTCGACGGACCGGTCTTTCGTATGCCGGGGTGCCGGGGGAGCAGCCCCTCACCCCGTGGGCCCGGGTCAGGCGGCCGCCGGCAGCTCCGGGCGTAGCGGCCAGGACGGGTCGACCACCTCCTCCGTGCCGCTGCGCGCGAACCACGCCTGCAGCCCCCGCGCCTGCGCCGCATGCCACCCCGTCTGCAGGGTGTGCAGCTCGACCGGCGTCAGCCGCTCCAGGCGGGCCGCGTAACGGCGCCCGAGCGCCCGTACGACCTCCAGCGCGGCCAGCGCGTCCGCCCCCGCGTCATGCGCCCCCTCCAGCGTGACGCCGTAGTGCGCGCACAGGTCGGTGAGGGTGCGGCGGCCCTTGCGGTAGCGGTCCAGATGTTTGTCGAGGACCCGCGGGTCGAGCACGCACAGTGGCTGCGACGCGAACCAGCGGTCCAGCGAGGAGGCGCGGTGGCGGCGCAACTCCCGGTCCAGGAGCGTCAGATCGAACGGCGCGTTCATCACCACCAGCGGCCGTCCCAGCGCGGCCTGTTCGCCCAGTTCCCGGGCTATCTCCTCCATCACCGGCGACGGCCAGCGGCCGTTGCGCTGCAGATGTTCCTCCGTCAGCCCGTGCACCGCCGTCGCCTCCGCGGGCACCGGCACGCCCGGGTTCACCAGCCACCGGCTCACCCTCGGCCGGGTGCCCGGTGCGTTCTGGACGACGACGGCGGCCGACACGATCCGGTCGGTCTCGACGTCCACGCCCGTTGTCTCCGTGTCGAACGCGGCCAGGGGGCCCTCGTACCAGCACGCCATACCCATTCAACTCCTTGTTCACCTTCGTCAGTTGACATACCGTCTTCTGCCTGTTTGGTGATACCCGGGCTGTTTGCGGCGTACGCCGGAAGGACACAACAGCAGTACGGGTCTTTGCAGTTCAGCGGACCCGTCACGGGGATCGGCCCGACAGGGAAGGCTGTTGGTCATGGCGATAGCGCAGCCCGAGCGGGGCGGGCTGCTGCCCGAACGCACGGGCCCCCTTCGCGGCACACTCGCCACCACCGCCTGCATGGAGACATTGCAGGTGGGATATCTGCACGCGGTCGCCGCGGCGGCCGGCTGCTCGCTGTCACAGCCCTTTCCGGACAACGGCATCGACTGGCACGTCAGCCACAGCTCCCCCGGCCACACCGTCGACGACGAGGTCACCATCAAGGTGCAGCTCAAGTGCACCTACCAGATTCCGCCGAACGTGCCCACCCGTCTCCCACCACCACCCTCGACGGAGGGGGCCGCGCCCCCGCCTCGCCAGATGCGCCCCTCCTTCTCCTTCACGCTCGACAACGAGCACCTGGCGAAGCTGGCCCGCACCCCCGTCTCCGTGCACAAGATCCTCGTCGTGATGATCGTGCCCCGGTCCCAGGAGCAGTGGCTGCGGGCCGGCCACGACCGCCTCGACCTGCGGCACTGCTGCTACTGGATCAATTTGGCCGGGCATCCGATCACAGGCCGGCACCGCACCACCGTGCGCATCCCCACCACGCGCATCTTCGACGACCGTGCCCTGTGCGAGATCATGACCCGGGTCGGAACGGGAGGCATACCGTGACCCACCGTCCCCTCGACGAGCCCCTCCGCGCCGTCCGGCCGCACCCGGCGGAACCGCCGTGGAACCAGCCGCCCGCAGCGGAGCAGGTCGATCCCGCCGTGCTCGGCGCCCTGCTGCGCCGGCACGGGTGGCAGCGCCGCGGCGGCGCCCCCGGGCGCTACGGCCGGTGGACGCCGCCCGGTCCGGGCGGCTCCGGTACCAGCCTGCTGGTACCGGAGAGCCGGGCCTTCCCCGACAGCGACGACCTGCTCGGCGAGGCCCTTCTCGCCCTCTCCCGCAGCGGCTCGCCCTCCGCCCGTGACGTGCTGGTCGGGCTTTCCGTGCCCAGCGACGAGATCCACTGGTGGCGGGACGTGCCCACGGGGCCCGTGGGCACCGCGCCCTGGGGAGTCGAGGACGAGCTGCGCTCCGCCGCCCGCGGCGTGCTGCTGGCCGGCGCGCTCGCCACCCGCGCGCGTGCGGGCTACTACGGCGCCCGGCACCGCAGGCCCGCCGCCGCGGCCCTGGAGGACGTGCTGGTCGGCGCCGCCCCCGGGGGCCGCCGGCTCACCGCCTTCGTGCCCGTCGCCACCGGCCGGCCGCTCGCGGTACGTCTGCACCAGGCGCTGTACGCGGCCCGGGAGGCCGTCGACTACCACCGCGCCACCGGGGGCATGGACGCCTTCGACGCCGCCGTCGAGGCGGGCGTGAGCCGGGAGCTGACCGAGGCCCTTGTCGCCCTGGTGCGCGGCTCCGAGGGCGCCCGCGTCGCCATCGCGTGGGCACCCTCGGCGGGCGTGCCCGAGGGGGGTGCGCCGCCCGCCGAGCCGGTCGAGTTCTCGCCGGGCGACCTGCCCGTCCTGCGCGAGGCCGGGGCCCGCTTTCTGCGCGAGGAGCCGTCCGTGCCGGTGCGGATCACCGGCGCCGTCGTACGCCTGCGCCGGTCGGCGCCGCGCGGTGCGGGGACGGTACGGCTGCGGGTCATCGCCGGGGCCGAGGTGGCGCACCTGCGGATGACCCTGGACGAGGAGGCGTACCGGATCGCCGGCCACGCCCATCTCGTCGGGCTGCCGGTACGGGTGCACGGGCGGCTGGAGAGCCGGGGTGGCTTCCGGCGCCTGGTGGACGCGTCCGGGGTGGCCCCTGTACAGGTGGACGAGGCCGAGCGGGACCGGCTGATGAAGTCGCTCCAGGAGAACACGAAGGACGCGGACTTCTTCGAGGAGGGGTGCGACGGGGACTGACCACGACCGTTTCGCGGAGGGCGGCCGTGGGTCGGTACGATCCCAGTCATGCGCGCGCTCCAGGTATGGCGCCGCATCCACCAGCAGTCAGGAGAGACCGGTGTCAGACGTCCGTGTGATCATCCAACGCGATTCCGAGCGGGAAGAGCGCGTGGTGACGACGGGCACTACGGCCGCCGACCTCTTCGCCGGCGAGCGCTCGATCATCGCCGCGCGCGTCGCGGGCGAACTGAAGGACCTCGCGTACGAGGTGAAGGACGGCGAGACCGTCGAAGCCGTCGAGATCTCCTCCCAGGACGGTCTGGGCATCCTGCGCCACTCCACCGCGCATGTGCTGGCGCAGGCCGTGCAGGAGATCTTCCCCGAGGCCAAGCTGGGCATCGGCCCGCCGGTCAAGGACGGCTTCTACTACGACTTCGACGTCGCGCGGCCGTTCACGCCCGAGGATCTCAAGGCCGTCGAGAAGAAGATGCAGGAGATCCAGAAGCGCGGCCAGCGCTTCTCCCGCCGTGTCGTCACCGACGAGGCCGCCCGCGAGGAGATGGCGGACGAGCCGTACAAGCTGGAGCTGATCGGCCTCAAGGGCTCGGCGTCCAGCGAGGACGGCGCGGACGTCGAGGTCGGCGCCGGCGAGCTGACGATCTACGACAACCTGGACGCCAAGACCGGCGAGCTGTGCTGGAAGGACCTCTGCCGCGGTCCCCACCTGCCCTCGACCCGTCTGATCCCGGCGTTCAAGCTGATGCGCAACGCGGCCGCCTACTGGCGCGGCAGCGAGAAGAACCCGATGCTCCAGCGCATCTACGGCACGGCCTGGCCGTCCAAGGACGAGCTGAAGGAGTACCTGGACTTCCTGGCCGAGGCCGAGAAGCGCGACCACCGCAAGCTGGGCAGCGAGCTGGACCTGTTCTCCATCCCGGAGCAGATCGGCTCCGGCCTCGCCGTCTTCCACCCCAAGGGCGGCATCGTCCGCCGTGTGATGGAGGACTACTCGCGGCGCCGCCACGAGGAAGAGGGCTACGAGTTCGTCTACACCCCGCACGCGACGAAGGGGAAGCTCTTCGAGACCTCGGGCCACCTGGACTGGTACGCCGACGGCATGTACCCGCCCATGCAGCTCGACGAGGGCGTGGACTACTACCTCAAGCCCATGAACTGCCCGATGCACAACCTGATCTTCGACGCGCGCGGCCGCTCCTACCGCGAACTGCCGCTGCGCCTGTTCGAGTTCGGGACCGTGTACCGGTACGAGAAGTCGGGTGTGGTGCACGGCCTGACCCGGGCCCGCGGCTTCACCCAGGACGACGCGCACATCTACTGCACGCGCGAGCAGATGGCCGACGAGCTCGACAAGACGCTCACCTTCGTGCTGAACCTGCTGCGCGACTACGGCCTGACCGACTTCTACCTGGAGCTGTCCACCAAGGACCCGGAGAAGTACGTCGGCTCCGACGAGGCCTGGGCCGAGGCCACCGAGACCCTCCGCCAGGTCGCCGAGAAGCAGGGCCTGCCGCTGGTCCCGGACCCGGGCGGCGCCGCCTTCTACGGCCCGAAGATCTCCGTCCAGGCCAAGGACGCGATCGGCCGCACCTGGCAGATGTCGACGGTTCAGCTGGACTTCAACCTGCCGGAGCGCTTCGACCTGGAGTACACGGCCGCCGACGGCTCCAAGCAGCGCCCGGTGATGATCCACCGTGCCCTCTTCGGCTCCATCGAGCGGTTCTTCGCGGTGCTGCTGGAGCACTACGCGGGTGCCTTCCCGGCGTGGCTGGCGCCGGTCCAGGCCATCGGCATCCCGATCGGTGACGCGCACGTCGAGTACCTGCACGGGTTCGCCGAGGCCGCCCGGAAGAAGGGCCTGCGCGTCGAGGTCGACTCCTCCTCGGACCGTATGCAGAAGAAGATCCGCAACGCCCAGAAGCAGAAGGTGCCCTTCATGGTCATCGCGGGCGACGAGGACATGTCGAACGGATCGGTGTCCTTCCGCTACCGGGACGGCTCGCAGGAGAACGCCATCCCGTTCGACGAGGCCATCGCGAAGATCGTGAAGGTCGTCGAGGAGCGGGCACAGGTCTGATCCGCACGTCCAAGGCGTACGTCTGACCCGTACGCGAGGTGAGGGCCCCCGGGGAGTTCAGCGCCCCAGGGGCCCTCGTCGTCCTCCCCGCGGTTCGTTCTCCCCTTCGCTGACGCGGTGGTCCTCCAAGCCCACTGCCCGGCCCGTCACCGCTTCGGACCGTTGTGTCCGAGCCCCGCCGACACGCCGTGAACGAGCGAAGCCATATGCTGCACTTCATGACGAGTGAGCCGGAGCAGCAGATCGGAGTGGGGACGCAGGACGCGTTCCAGCGCCTGTGGACGCCCCATCGGATGGCCTACATCCAGGGCGAGAACAAGCCGAGCGGTCCGGGGGCCGACGACGGCTGCCCGTTCTGCGCCATTCCGGCCAAGTCCGACGAGGACGGGCTGATCGTCAAGCGCGGCGAGCAGGTGTACGCGGTCCTCAACTTGTACCCGTACAACGGCGGCCACCTGATGGTCGTGCCCTACCGCCACGTCGCCGACTACACCGATCTCACGGAGCCGGAGACCGCGGAGCTGGCCGAGCTGACCAAGCAGGCGATGACCGCTCTGCGCCAGGCCTCCGGGGCCCAGGGCTTCAACATCGGCATGAACCAGGGCGCGGTGGCCGGCGCCGGCATCGCCGCCCATCTGCACCAGCACGTCGTGCCGCGCTGGGGCGGAGACACGAACTTCATGCCGGTGGTCGGCCACACGAAGGTGCTGCCGCAGCTGCTGGCCGACACCCGCACGATGCTGGCGGAGGCCTGGCCGACCGCGTAGGGCGGGGGAACACGGCCCGTCCGGTGCTCCGGGGCCCTCGAGCCCGGAGCACCGAGAGCGCCGGAAACGGCACCCGGGGGCACCAGCCCCGGGTCCGGCCGCGCCGCCCGGTCGTCCGGCCGAGGCCGGACGACCTCGGGTGCTGGTTCTAGTGCCCAGGCGCGACGCTCGCCCCGTCGCGTCGACGCCCTCCTGCGCCTCGCGGCCGGCCGCGCCGGGTCCCGCTCACCCGGGGCCGACCAGGCGTCGTGGCCCGGCTGCTCCCTGATCCGCCGGACAGCCCCTGGCGGATCAGGGGCGGCAGGGTTTCAACCGCCGTTCCTCAGGGACGGATCTTCTTCCCTTCGGCGAGCATCGCCACGTACTTCTCGATCCGGCGCACCCTCGTCTCCGGCTTCTTGGCATCCTGGACACGGTAGAGAACCGCATAGCGATTCCGACTGTCCAGGGTGGCGAAGAATTCCGCCGCCGCCGGGTCGGCCGCCAGGGCGCGGGCGAGGTCCTCCGGTACCGACGCCGTCTTCGCACCGTCGTAGGCGGCGTCCCAGCGACCGTCGGCCTTGGCTCGCTCCACCTCGGCCAGCCCTGCGGGACGCATCCGCCCCTACTCGATGAGTGTCTTCGCCTTGTCCCGGTTGACCTTGGACCACTTGCTCCGTGGCGTACGCGGAGTGAAGCGCTGCAGCCAGTTCTCGTCGTCGAACTTCTTCTTCTGCCCGTCGATCCAGCCGTAGCACAGCGCCACGTCGAGTGCCTGGGCGTAGTCGAGGGCAGCCGCTCCCGGCGTCTTCTTCCTGATCTTCAGCCACAGACCGGCCGAGGACGCGTGTCGCTCACTGAGCCATTCCTCGAATGCCTCGGCGGACTCGAATGCGACGATCTCCAAGTCTTCAGCCATACCGGCAGCCAACCATGCGACGGGCGATGGTGTGAACTGCTGCGGCCGGTCCGTCAACTCGCCGTGCGAAAGCGCCCCCTACACACCGTTGATCTTCCGGTTGCTGCGCACTCCTTGCTGCGCGAGCGGACAGGTACTCCCTGGAGGCGTCATGCCGCAGATCAACACGAGCAAGGTCAGCAGCCAGGACCGGCACGGGCGCGAGCACGTGGTGCGGGTGCGGCGGGCCGGGATGCAGCGCACCCTTGGCTGCGACACCTGCGGCTGGCGCAGGAACGCGCAGTTCACCCGTCCCGCCAGTCGCCGGCGGAGTGTTTGGAGGATGTGGGCCACAGGCGACCCGAACAAGCCCCGGTCGCGCGTACCGGCGTGGCCCACATCCGCCCATCGCATAGTCGGGTGTCTTTGGAGACCGGCCCCAGCTAGGCGTCGTAGACGTCGGCCTTCCGCGGCATCGGGTCCTGCACCTGCGAGCTGAGGAACGCCGACCGCGTCCCGAACTTCTCCGTGTTCACCCCGTTCTCCTCCAGCACCCGGAGCGCCGCCGCGTGCACCACCCGCAGCACCGGCGTGGCCGCCCGCAGCGCGTCGTCCGCCATGAAGCGGTGCCGCCAGGGCTGGTCCGCCCAGGCGTGGCGCAGACCGAACGGCTCGGGCAGGGTCAGCGAGCCGCCCAGCCAGTTCAGCACCGGCGGGTACCAGGTGAGCGGGGCGCGGACCGCCAGGCGTACCACCTCGTCCGTGTCGACCAGCGGGAGCTTCACCGTGCGGGACTCCCAGAACCTGATCTGCTTCTGCACCTTCTTGGTCGGCGCCGAGGGCTTGCTCGTGAACAGCGAGTTCACCGGCCCCAGGGCGTGCCCGGTGACCTCGATGCGCAGCGTCTCGTGCAGCACCGTCACCGTGATCAGCATGGTGAGGACGAGCTGGCCGTCCCACAGGGTCCACTGGACCCCGAGGTAGTGCCGCTCACCGCTGCCGAACTGCTGCTTGTTGCAGATCTCCTGTATCGCGTGCGGTTTGATCTGGTACGCGTCCACGTCCGTGCCCTCGGGGCGGGACACCTCCGAGGCCTTTTCGCCGATCGGGCTGACGATCCAGTGCTTGACCGACGGGGTCGGGAAGCCGCCGGTGTTCAGCGGGCCGCGCTCCAGCATGCTCAGCTGGTCGTAAATGGCCTTGATCACGTCCCAGCTGCGGAACGGATGGATCTCCTTGCCCGCGTCACGCGGCACCAGGTCCTCGGCGAGCTGCCAGCTGCCCCAGCGCGTGCCCATGCCGAGGACGCCCTTCGGCCCCGCGTAGAAGACCGAGTTGGACCGCTGCTCGGCGCTCAGCCGGACGAGCGCCTGGCGCAGCCGCTCGGCGGAGTTCTCCCCGGGGCTGCCCGGCACCGCCTCGGGGATCTTCGCGCCGAGGCCGCCGCCGGCGAGCAGGCTCGCCCAGCGCTCGCGCAGGTCCTGCGCGGTCCGCTCGCAGATCCGCTTCGCCCAGTACCAGCCGATCACGGGCACGATGACGGCCGCGCGCCCGTACCACGCCCAGAAGCCCGTGAACGGCATCCGGATCAGGAAGATCACGGCGGCGGCGCCCACCGCGACCAGCAGCGCGGTGCCGAGGGCGGACCCGCGCTTGTCGTCCCGCTTGGCGATGGTGGCGCGGATCTGGAAGACCAGCAGCCACAGCAGCAGCCCGGGCAGGAACAGCACCCCGCACAGCACGGTCACCGCCGAGAGCCAGTTGTCCCGCTCCCGGCGGATGCGGTGGGCGGCCAGGCAGTGTTCCACGATCACCTGGGGCTCGGTGCCGAAGGACTGGATGAGCGGCTTGCGGCCGGCGCCCAGCATGCGGTCCCGCACCGCGAGCGAGAAGGCCTCGCCGAGGTTCGGCCGGAAGAGCTTGGCCCAGGGACGGGGAGGGCTGACCTTCGACTCGTGCCATTCGTTGTTGGCGTCGAGGATCGTCTCCACCTTCGCGTCCCGGTAGGCCGCCGAGGCCAGGGCGTAGGTCGCCGCCGTCTGGCCCGCGGAGCCCGAGAGGGGCACCTGTGCCCCGGGGCTGAAATCGAATCCGTCCGTCACTGCCGCCCCCTCGCCGCTGAACCCGCTTCTGCGGCCTTCCCGAATCCCTTGCCCCGCACACCTGTTGAACAGGTCATCGTGGTGATCGCGTCTCAACTTGATCAGGTCATCAGCGTATCCGCAGCCACGGACATGCGTCGGCGGACGGCCAAGAAGCCGCCCGCCGGAGGGAGGGAGCACATCGCGCAGGCCCAACTACGACGTGTGCTGCGCCTGTTCGCGGATCTTCTGGGCGAGCTGCGGCGGCATCGGCTCGTGCCGCGCGTAGGAGCGGCTGAAGCGTGCCGTGCCGTGCGAGAGGGAGCGGAGGTCGACGGCGTACCGGCCGATCTCGATCTCCGGCACCTCGGCCCGTACCAGCGTCCGGCCGCCACTTGTCTGTTCGGTGCCCAGGACCCGGCCGCGGCGCGTGGACAGGTCGCTCATCACGGCGCCGACGTAGTCGTCGCCGACGAGCACCGAGACCTCGGCGACCGGTTCCAGGAGGTGGATCGTCGCGTCGGCCGCCGCCTCGCGCAGGGCGAGCGCGCCCGCCGTCTGGAAGGCGGCGTCCGAGGAGTCCACGGAGTGCGCCTTGCCGTCGAGGAGCGTGACCCGGACGTCCACGAGGGGGTTCCCGGTGGCCACGCCCCTGGCGGCCTGGGCACGCACGCCCTTCTCGACGGACGGGATGAACTGCCGGGGCACGGCCCCGCCGACCACCTTGTCGACGAACTCGATGCCGGAGCCGCCGGGCAGCGGCTCCACCTGGATCTCGCAGATCGCGTACTGGCCGTGCCCGCCGGACTGCTTGACGTGCCGTCCGCGCCCGCCGGACGCGCCCGCGAACGTCTCCCGGAGGGAGACCTGGTGCGGCACCACGTCGACCTGGACCCCGTAGCGGCTGCGAAGCCGCTCCAGGGCGACGTCCGCGTGTGCCTCGCCCAGGCACCACAGCACCACCTGGTGGGTGTCCTGGTTCTGTTCGAGCCGCATGGTCGGATCCTCGGCGACCAGCCGGGAGAGCCCCTGGCTGAGCTTGTCCTCGTCCGGCTTGCTGTGCGCCTGGATGGCGAGCGGCAACAGCGGGTCCGGCATCTCCCAGGGCGCCATGAGCAGCGGGTCGTCCTTGGCCGAGAGGGTGTCCCCGGTCTCGGCCCGGTTCAGTTTCACCACGCACGCCAGGTCGCCCGCGATGCACTGCGCCAGCGGCCGTTGCTGCTTGCCGAAGGGGACGGACAGGGCGCCGACGCGCTCGTCGACGTCGTGGTCCTCGTGGCCGCGGTCGGTCAGCCCGTGCCCGGAGACATGGACCGTCTCGTCGGGACGCAGGGTGCCGGAGAAGACGCGGACCAGCGAGACGCGGCCCACATACGGGTCGGAGGACGTCTTGACGACCTCCGCCACCAAGGGCCCCGACGGGTCGCAGAGCGCGAGTTCACGGGGCCGGCCGGCCGGGGTGGTGACCGCGGCCGCCTCCCGCTCCAGCGGGGTGGGGAAACCGCCCGTGATCAGCTCCAGCAGCTCGACGGTACCGAGCCCCTGGCGGGCGCCCTCGGCGGCGGGCGCGGCGGCGAGCACCGGGAAGAAGGCCGCGCGCGCCACCGCCCGCTCCAGGTCCTGCACCAGCGTGCCGAGGTCGATGTCCTCGCCGCCCACATAGCGGTCCATGAGGGTCTCGTCCTCGCTCTCGGAGATGATCCCCTCGATGAGGCGGTTACGGGCGTCCTCGATCAGCGGCAGGTGTTCGGGCCCCGGCTCCGACTCCTTGCGCTCGCCGGAGGAGTAGTCGAACAGCTTCTGCGACAGCAGCCCGACCAGTCCGGTCACGGGCGCGTGCCCGTCGGGACCCTGGGGGCCGTGCAGCGGCAGGTACAGGGGCAGTACGGCGTCGGGGTCGTTCGCGCCGAACTCCTGCGCGCACACCCGGGTCATCTCCTCGAAGTCGGCCCGGGCGGCCTCCAGGTGCGTGATCACGAGGGCGCGCGGCATGCCGACGGCCGCGCACTCGTCCCAGACCATGCGGGTGGAACCGTCCACCCTGTCCGCGGCCGAGACCACGAAGAGGGCCGCGTCCGCCGCACGCAGACCGGCCCGCAGCTCTCCGACGAAGTCGGCGTATCCGGGAGTGTCCAGCAGATTGATCTTGATCCCGTCCCATTCGACGGGGACCAGCGAGAGCTGCACCGAACGCTGCTGCCGGTGCTCGATCTCGTCGTAGTCGGAGACGGTGCCGCCGTCCTCCACGCGGCCCGCCCGGTTCACCGCTCCCGCCGTCAGCGCGAGAGCCTCCACCAGAGTCGTCTTGCCCGATCCGCTGTGGCCGACCAGCACCACATTCCGTACGGACGCGGGGTGGTCGGCCGCTGTAGCCCTGCCGGCGGCTCCGGGGTGTGCGTTCGCCTTGTCGCCCATGGCCTTGCCTCCCGTGCACGGTGAGGTCACTGTGGGCGCGGACATGCGGACCCGCGTGCGGTAGGCGGCTCCGGTGACGCCCGCGGTGTCTTCGAGCTTTGCACTCCCGTCACGGTGCGTCCATACGAGGGACGGGATCCCGCCACCCGGGCAGGGAGCGCCCGCCGCGTCCGCCCCGGGGGCCCCGGCGCCCCCGGGACGTGACACCGGCTGCGGGTGCCCGTCCGTCGCGCACGGACGAGCGTGGCTACGATGGGCGCGCCGGTGGCCAGCAGGGGCCGCGCGGCTCACCGACCGTCGGGAAGGCCATGCTGAACAAGTACGCGCGTGCATTCTTCACGCGTGTCCTCACACCGTTCGCCGCGTTTCTGATCCGCAGGGGCGTGAGTCCTGACACTGTCACGCTCATCGGCACCGCCGGGGTGGTCGCGGGAGCGCTGGTCTTCTTCCCCCGGGGCGCGTTCTTCTGGGGCACGGTCGTCATCACCCTGTTCGTGTTCTCGGACCTCGTCGACGGCAACATGGCCCGCCAGCTCGGCCGCTCCAGCCGCTGGGGCGCCTTCCTGGACTCCACCCTCGACCGGGTCGCCGACGGCGCGATCTTCGGCGGCTTCGCCCTGTGGTACGCGGGCACCGGCAACGACAACGTCCTGTGCGCGGTCTCGATCTTCTGCCTGGCCAGCGGCCAGGTGGTGTCGTACACCAAGGCCCGTGGCGAGTCGATCGGCCTGCCCGTCGCCGTGAACGGGCTCGTCGAGCGGGCCGAGCGGCTGGTCATCTCACTGGTCGCGGCCGGGTTCGCGGGTCTGCACACGTTCGGCGTGCCCGGCATCCAGGTGCTGCTGCCGATCGCGCTGTGGGTCGTCGCCGTCGGCAGCCTGATCACGCTGATCCAGCGGGTCGTCACGGTCCGCCGGGAGTCCGCCGAGGCGGACGCGGCGGCGTCCGGCCACCGGAACCAGAACGCCTCGCACAGAAGCGGGACGGCACAGTGAAGGACGGTCAGGAGAGCGGGGCGACGACGTGACCAGCCCGCGGGAGCGGCTCACCGACGGGCTCTACGGACTCGGCTGGAGCACGGTCAGGACCCTGCCCGAGCCCGTCGCCACCCGGCTCGGCCGGACCATCGCCGACGTCGCCTGGAGACGGCGCGGGAAGGGCGTACTGCGGCTCGAGAGCAACTACGCGCGCGTGGTGCCCGGCGCGAGTCCCGAGCGGCTGGCCGAGCTGTCCCGGGCGGGCATGCGCTCGTATCTGCGCTACTGGATGGAGTCCTTCCGCCTCCCGGCCTGGAGCGCGGCGCGCGTCGAGGACGGCTTCGACCCCAAGGACCTGCACTTCCTCACCGACGGACTGGCCGCGGGCAAGGGCGTCGTCCTCGCGCTGCCGCACCTGGCCAACTGGGACCTGGCGGGCGCCTGGGTCACCACCAAGCTGCGGACGCCGTTCACGACGGTCGCCGAGCGGCTCAAGCCCGAGACGCTCTACGACCGCTTCGTCGCCTACCGCGAGGGCCTCGGCATGGAGGTGCTGCCGCACAGCGGCGGCTCCGCGTTCGGCACCCTGGCCCGGCGGCTGCGCGACGGCGGACTCGTCTGCCTGGTCGCCGACCGCGATCTGTCGGCCTCCGGAGTCGAGGTCACCTTCTTCGGCCAGACGGCGCGGATGCCCGCGGGACCGGCGCTGCTCGCCCAGCAGACCGGCGCGCTGCTGCTGCCGGTGACACTCTGGTACGACGACTCGCCCGTCATGCGCGGGCGCGTACATCCCCCGATCGAGGTACCCGAGACAGGTACCCGGGCCGAGAAGACGTCTGTCATGACACAGGCGCTGGCAGACGCCTTCGCCACGGGGATCGCCGAGCATCCGGAGGACTGGCACATGCTTCAGCGCTTGTGGCTCGCCGACCTGGATCCCGGCAAGGACCCCCGGAACAAGGACCCCCGGGAGGGTGCGGAGTGAGGATCGGCATCGTCTGCCCGTACTCCTGGGACGTGCCGGGCGGCGTCCAGTTCCACATCCGCGATCTGGCCGAGTACTTCATCCGCCTGGGGCACGAGGTCTCCGTCCTCGCCCCCGCGGACGACGACACCCCGCTGCCGCCGTACGTCGTCTCGGCCGGCCGCGCGGTCCCGGTGCCGTACAACGGCTCGGTGGCCCGGCTGAACTTCGGCTTCCTCAGCGCGGCCCGGGTGCGGCGCTGGCTGCACGACGGCGAGTTCGACGTGATCCACATCCACGAGCCCGCCTCGCCGTCGCTGGGCCTGCTGACCTGCTGGGCGGCGCAGGGCCCGATCGTGGCGACCTTCCACACCTCCAACCCGCGCTCGCGGGCGATGGTCGCCGCCTACGCGATCCTGCAGGCGGCCCTGGAGAAGATCAGCGCGCGCATCGCGGTGAGCGAGTACGCGCGGCGCACGCTCGTCGAACACCTCGGCGGCGACGCCGTGGTGATCCCGAACGGCGTGGACGTCGACTTCTTCGCGAAGGCCGAGGCCAAGGCCGAATGGCAGTCGGACGAGGCGCGGGGCTCCGTCGAGGGCGGTGGGACCCCGGCGGGCAACACGATCGGCTTCATAGGCCGCATCGACGAGCCCCGCAAGGGGCTGCCCGTCCTGATGAAGGCCCTGCCGAAGATCCTGGCCGCACGCCCGGACACCCGGCTGCTGGTCGCCGGCCGCGGCGACGCCGAGGAGGCGGTGGCGACGCTCCCCGCCGGGCTGCGCCCGCGCGTGGAGTTCCTCGGCATGATCAGCGACGAGGACAAGGCGCGCTTCCTGCGCAGCGTCGACCTGTACGTGGCGCCCAACACCGGAGGCGAGAGCTTCGGGATCGTCCTGGTCGAGGCGATGTCGGCGGGCGCGCCCGTGCTCGCCTCCGATCTGGACGCCTTCGCCCAGGTCCTCGACCAGGGGGCGGCCGGTGAGCTGTTCGCCAACGAGGACGCCGACGCGCTCGCCGACGCCGCCCTGCGGCTGCTGGCGGACCCGGAACGCCGCGCGGAACTGCGAGCACGCGGCAGCGCCCACGTGCGGCGCTTCGACTGGTCCACGGTCGGTGCGGACATCCTGTCGGTCTACGAGACGGTGACGGACGGCGCGGCCGCGGTGGCCGCGGACGAACGGACGGGCCTGCGGGCCCGCCTGGGCCTGGTCCGGGACTGAGCCCGGCACGCGGGCCCCGCGGCCGGGCCGCCCGGTAGCCTTGCCGCCCGTGACCGCAACCCTCATCTGGATCCTCGTCGCCGTCGTCGCGATCGGCCTCTATCTGAGCTGGACCGCGGGCCGCCTCGACCGGCTGCACTCCCGGATCGACGCGACACGCGCCGCGCTCGACGCCCAGCTGCTGCGCCGGGCCTCCGTCGCCCAGGAGCTGGCGACCTCGGGCGTGCTCGATCCGGCCGCGTCGATCGTGCTGTACGAGGCCGCCCATGCGGCCCGGCAGGCGGAGGAGGAGCAGCGGGAGGTCGCCGAGAGCGAGCTCAGCCAGGCGCTGCGGGCCGTCTTCGGCGAGGCGCAGCAGGTGGAGGCGGTGCGGGAGGCGCCCGGCGGCGAGGCGGCGGCCCATGAGCTGACCGAGGCCGTGCGCCGGGTGCCGATGGCCCGGAGGTTCCACAACGACGCCGTACGCGCGGCCCGGGCGTTGCGCCGCCACCGCAAGGTGCGCTGGTTCCGGCTGGCCGGCCACGCCCCGTTCCCGATGGCCTTCGAGATGGACGACGAGCCCCCGGCGGCGCTGACGGACCGGCTGATCGTGTAAGGACGGCGGACCGTGCCGTAGCGGGCGGCGCGGGTTGTGCGGTCGTCCAAAACGATCCACCGCCTCCCCATTGGCCCTTGCCGTGGTCCGTTCACCGGGCGTTTCCTCGGTCCAGCAGAAATCAGCCTTTTTCCTGAGTGAGGTCGAACCCGTGTCCAGCACGCTCTCCACCCCCCAGTCCCCCGAGACCGGCACGGCCCGCGTCAAGCGAGGCATGGCCGAGCAGCTCAAGGGCGGCGTGATCATGGACGTCGTCACGCCGGAGCAGGCGAAGATCGCCGAGGACGCGGGCGCCGTCGCCGTCATGGCCCTGGAACGGGTCCCGGCCGACATCCGCAAGGACGGCGGCGTCGCCCGCATGTCCGACCCGGACATGATCGAGGGCATCATCAGCGCCGTGTCCATCCCGGTCATGGCCAAGTCCCGGATCGGCCACTTCGTCGAGGCGCAGGTGCTGCAGGCCCTGGGCGTCGACTACATCGACGAGTCCGAGGTCCTCACCCCGGCCGACGAGGTCAACCACTCCGACAAGTGGGCCTTCACCACGCCGTTCGTCTGCGGTGCCACCAACCTGGGCGAGGCCCTGCGCCGTATCGCCGAGGGCGCCGCGATGATCCGCTCCAAGGGCGAGGCCGGCACCGGCAACGTCGTCGAGGCCGTGCGCCACCTGCGCCAGATCAAGGGTGACATCGCCCGTCTGCGCGGCCTCGACAACCACGAGCTGTACGCCGCCGCCAAGGACCTGCGCGCCCCGTACGAGCTGGTCAAGGAGGTCGCCGAGCTGGGCAAGCTCCCGGTCGTGCTGTTCTCCGCCGGCGGTGTCGCCACCCCCGCGGACGCCGCGCTGATGCGCCAGCTCGGTGCCGAGGGCGTGTTCGTCGGATCCGGCATCTTCAAGTCCGGCGACCCGGCCAAGCGTGCCGCCGCCATCGTGAAGGCCACCACCTTCTACGACGACCCCAAGGTCATCGCCGACGCGTCCCGCAACCTCGGTGAGGCCATGGTCGGCATCAACTGCGACGTCCTCCCCGAGAGCGAGCGCTACGCCAACCGCGGCTGGTAGGACGCACCTCGGCCGGACACCGCACGACCCCACTGAGGACATCACGTACATGACCGACACACCCGTCATAGGCGTCCTGGCCCTCCAGGGCGACGTACGGGAGCACCTCATCGCCCTGGCCGCGGCCGACGCCGTGGCCAGGCCGGTGCGACGCCCCGAAGAACTCGCCGAGGTCGACGGCCTCGTCATCCCCGGCGGCGAGTCCACCACCATCTCGAAGCTGGCCGTTCTCTTCGGGCTGATGGAACCCCTGCGCGCGCGCGTGCGCGAGGACATGCCCGTCTACGGCACCTGCGCGGGCATGATCATGCTCGCCGACAAGATCCTCGACCCGCGCTCCGGCCAGGAGACCGTCGGCGGCATCGACATGATCGTGCGCCGCAACGCCTTCGGACGGCAGAACGAGTCGTTCGAGGCGGCGGTCGACGTCGCCGGCATCGAGGGCGATCCTGTAGAGGGCGTCTTCATCCGGGCTCCCTGGGTCGAGTCCGTGGGCGCCCAGGCCGAGGTGCTCGCCGAGTACGGCGGTCACATCGTGGCCGTACGCCAGGGCAACGCGCTGGCCACGTCGTTCCACCCGGAGCTGACTGGCGACCACCGCGTGCACGCGCTGTTCGTCGACATGGTGCGCGCCGACCGGACGCCGGAGTCCTTGTAGGATCTCCGGGGTCCCCCCTGGTCCTTCAGGCCTGGGGGAGTTCGTACAGGATGGGTTACGCGAAGGAGACAGGCAGATGTCCGGCCACTCTAAATGGGCTACGACGAAGCACAAGAAGGCCGTCATCGACGCCAAGCGCGGCAAGCTCTTCGCGAAGCTGATCAAGAACATCGAGGTCGCGGCCCGGACGGGAGGCGCGGACCTCGACGGCAACCCGACACTCTACGACGCCGTCCAGAAGGCCAAGAAGCAGTCGGTCCCGAACAAGAACATCGACTCGGCGGTCAAGCGCGGCGCGGGCCTGGAGGCCGGCGGCGCCGACTACGAGACGATCATGTACGAGGGCTACGGCCCCAACGGCGTCGCGGTACTCATCGAGTGCCTCACCGACAACCGCAACCGCGCCGCCTCGGACGTCCGCGTCGCCATGACCCGCAACGGCGGCTCCATGGCCGACCCGGGCTCCGTCTCGTACCTGTTCAACCGCAAGGGCGTCGTGATCGTCCCCAAGGGCGAGCTGACCGAGGACGACGTCCTGGGCGCCGTGCTCGACGCGGGCGCCGAGGAGGTCAACGACCTCGGTGAGTCCTTCGAGGTGATCAGCGAGGCCACCGACCTGGTCGCGGTCCGCAGCGCCCTCCAGGAGGCCGGGATCGACTACGACTCCGCCGAGGCCAACTTCGTGCCGACCATGCAGGTCGAGCTCGACGAAGAGGGCGCCAAGAAGATCTTCAAGCTGATCGACGCACTCGAGGACAGCGACGACGTGCAGAACGTCTTCGCCAACTTCGACGTCAGCGACGAGGTCATGGAGAAGGTCGGCGTCTAGTGCTGTGGCTGGAAAGGTTCGCCGGGAAGCTCGCGGCGTCCGGTGCGGTGCATCGCAAGGCGGAGCATCGCCCGCGTACCGGATGTACTCGGGTGATGCGACAACGCGGCGAGGTGCCGTACCGGACGCCGCGAGCCGGTGAACCCTTCCGGTCGCAGCACTAGCGCCGCCGCGAACCGAACGGGCCGACGGGACACCCCCGTCGGCCCGTCGCTCTGCCGGTCGTTGTCAGTGGCACCCGATAGCCTGCCCGAACCGGGGTACCGCCCAGCGATGGCTGGGGGGAGAGCGAAGGGAGACACGGGGGTGCGCGTACTGGGGGTTGACCCGGGACTGACCCGGTGCGGCATCGGCGTCGTCGAGGGCGTGCCCGGCCGGCCGCTGACAATGCTCGGCGTCGGCGTCGTCCGTACGCCGGCGGACGCCGACCTGGGCCACCGCCTGGTCGCCGTGGAGCGGGGCATCGAACTCTGGCTGGACACGCACCAACCGGAGTTCGTCGCCGTGGAGCGCGTCTTCAGCCAGCACAACGTGCGGACGGTCATGGGCACCGCCCAGGCCAGCGCCGTCGCCATGCTCTGCGCCGCCCGCCGCGGCATCCCCGTCGCCCTGCACACCCCCAGCGAGGTCAAGGCCGCCGTCACCGGCACCGGACGAGCCGACAAGACCCAGGTCGGCGCCATGGTCACCCGGCTGCTGCGGCTGGACGCACCGCCCCGGCCCGCCGACGCCGCGGACGCCCTCGCGCTCGCCATCTGCCACATCTGGCGCGCCCCCGCCGAGAACCGACTCCAGCAGGCCCTCGCCCTGCACGCCTCGAAAGGCCGTACCCCATGATCGCCTTCGTCAGCGGCCCGGTCGCCGCCCTCGCCCCGGACTCCGCCGTGGTCGAGGTGGGCGGCATCGGCCTCACCGTCCAGTGCACGCCGAACACCCTCTCCGGACTCCGGACGGGCCGGCCGGCCAGGCTCGCCACCTCCCTGGTCGTCCGGGAGGACTCCCTGACGCTGTACGGCTTCGCGGACGACGACGAGCGGCAGGTCTTCGAGCTGCTGCAGACCGCGAGCGGCGTCGGCCCCCGCCTGGCCCAGGCGATGCTGGCCGTCCACGCCCCGGACGCCCTGCGCCGCGCCGTGGCCACCGGCGACGAGAAGGCCCTCACGGCCGTGCCCGGCATCGGCAAGAAGGGGGCCCAGAAACTGCTGCTGGAGCTGAAGGACCGCCTGGGCGAGCCGACCGGCGCACCCGTGGTCGGCGCGCCGGTCACCGCCGGCTGGCGCGACCAACTGCACGCCGCCCTGATCGGCCTCGGATACGCGACCCGCGAGGCGGACGAGGCCGTGGCCGCGGTCGCCCCGCAGGCCGAGGCCGGTCAGGGCACGCCCCAGGTGGGCGCGCTCCTGAAGGCGGCCCTGCAGACCCTGAACCGCGCCCGCTGAACCATCCGCGCCACCACGAGACCGCGAGGCACACTCCATGAACTGGGACGACACGACCGACACCGCCGCCTCCGAGCGGCTGGTGGGCTCTGTCGCCGACCGCGAGGACCAGGCCGTCGAGGCCGCCCTGCGCCCCAAGGACCTGGACGAGTTCATCGGCCAGGAGAAGGTCCGTGAACAGCTCGACCTCGTGCTGCGCGCGGCACGCGCCCGGGGAGCCACCGCCGACCACGTACTGCTGTCCGGTGCCCCCGGCCTCGGCAAGACCACGCTCTCGATGATCATCGCGGCCGAGATGGGCGCCCCCATCCGCATCACCAGCGGCCCCGCCATCCAGCACGCCGGCGACCTCGCCGCGATCCTCTCCTCCCTCCAGGAGGGCGAGGTCCTCTTTCTCGACGAGATCCACCGCATGTCCCGGCCCGCCGAGGAGATGCTCTACATGGCGATGGAGGACTTCCGGGTCGACGTGATCGTCGGCAAGGGCCCCGGCGCCACCGCCATTCCCCTGGAGCTGCCGCCGTTCACCCTGGTCGGCGCCACCACACGCGCGGGCCTCCTGCCGCCCCCGCTGCGCGACCGCTTCGGCTTCACCGCGCACATGGAGTTCTACGAACCCGCCGAACTGAAGCGCGTGATCCACCGCTCGGCGGGCCTGCTCGATGTCGAGATCGACCCCGACGGCGCGGCGGAGATCGCCGGACGCTCCCGCGGCACACCCCGTATCGCCAACCGGCTGCTGCGGCGCGTCAGGGACTATGCGCAGGTCAAGGCCGACGGAGTGATCAACCGCGAGATCTCCGCTGCGGCGCTCAGGGTGTACGAGGTGGACGCGCGGGGCCTGGACCGCCTCGACCGGGCCGTCCTGCAGGCCCTGCTCAAACTGTTCGGCGGCGGCCCCGTGGGGCTCTCGACGCTCGCGGTCGCGGTGGGGGAGGAACGTGAGACCGTGGAAGAGGTGGCCGAGCCCTTCCTGGTCAGGGAGGGCCTGCTCGCCCGTACCCCGCGCGGGCGGGTGGCCACGCCGGCCGCCTGGGCCCACCTCGGCCTCACCGCTCCGAACGGCGCGCCCGGGGGCGGAACCGGGGGCACGACCGGGGGAAACGGACAACAGGACCTGTTCGGGGCGTGACGGCGCGGGACTCGCACGGGCAGGAACCCGGGTGCCATGCTGGGCGTTGTTCCATGCGTGCGGACTCGCTTAGACTCCGCCGATGCCGCCCTTGTGGGCGGTGCCGACCACCCCCATCCACCAGGCCGCCGATCGAGCGGTCGTGCGAAGGAAATTCCGTCCCGTGAATACCTTGACCCTTCTCCCGTTCATTGTGCTCATCGCGGCCATGTTCCTGATGACGCGCTCGGCCAAGAAGAAGCAGCAGCAGGCCGCGAGCATGCGGAACGAGATGCAGCCCGGCTCCGGCGTCCGCACGATCGGGGGCATGTACGCGACGGTCAAGGAGGTCAACGAGGACACGGTCCTCCTTGACGCGGGCCCGGGCGTGGACCTGCTCTTCGCGAAGAACGCGATCGGCGCCGTCCTGACCGACGACGAGTACAACCGCATCGTCCACGGCATCGAGCACGACCTGAAGGCCGACGGCGCCGTCGTGCCGGACGACATCTCCTCCCTCACCGGGACGGACGAGCCCGTCGCCGACGCCCCCGTCGACCTCGGCAAGAAGGACGCGGCCGACGACGACGCCGACGAGACGCCCGGCGCGAAGGCCGACGCGGCAGAGCCGAAGAAGACCGACGCGGCAGAGCCGAAGAAGACCGACGCGGCAGAGCCGAAGAAGACCGACGGCGAGTCCGACGCGAAGTAGTCACGCCCCGGGAGCACGGCGCGCAGTGCTCGCGCCGCATGGCTTCCGGGACGTGTCATTCCCCCACGGAGTCCCGACACCATGTCATGGCCGACCGCGCGCCCGTCCGGCGCCGGCCGGCCCGAGAGGGAGTACGAGAAGGTGGCAGCACCGAAGAAGGGCCGTAGCGCGAGCGCCCAGAGCAGGCCGGGGCGCTCGCTGGCCCTCATTTTGATCGCCATCGTGGCGCTCACCGGGGGAATGTTCGCCTCCGGGCACACCACTCCGCGTCTCGGCATCGACCTCGCCGGCGGCACCAGCATCACGCTGACGGCGGTCAACCAGCCCGGTCAGCCCAACGCGATCAACAAGACCAACATGGACACCGCGGTCGACATCATGAACCGCCGTGTCAACGGTCTGGGCGTGTCCGAGGCGGAGGTGCAGACCCAGGGCGATCGCAACATCATCGTCAACATCCCCAAGGGCATGAACTCCACGGAGGCCCGGGCGCAGGTCGGCACCACCGCGAAGCTCTACTTCCGTCCGGTTCTTCAGCGCGAGGCCACCGGCCCCGCCACCGCGGCCAGCCCGAGCGGCAGCCCGAGCGCCGGCGGCAGCGCCAAGCCGAGCGCGTCGAGCAGCGGCGCCAAGGCGGGCAGCACGGGCAAGGCGACCTCCGGCTCCACCGCCACCCCGACGGCCTCCGCCACCACGCAGGGCCGCCCCGTCACCGACGCGCTGAAGGCCGGCTCGGCCACGCCGTCGGCGACCGGTGCCGCCACCCCCTCCGCGACCGGTTCCGCGCCCGCAAACGCCGCGGCCAGCCCGTCGCCGTCCGCGAGCGGCGCGTCGGGTGACGCGAGCAAGCTGCAGGCCCAGTACGCCACCCTCGACTGCAGCAAGCCCGAGCAGCGCGCCACCGCCGGCAAGGACGCCAAGCCCGGCGATCCCACCGTTGCCTGCGGCAAGGACGACAACGTCTGGAACAAGTTCATCCTCGGCCCGGTCGCGGTCGACGGCACGGAGGTCAAGAAGGCCCAGGCCGTCTTCGACACCCAGGGCGCCGCCGGCTGGCAGGTCCAGATGACCTTCAACTCCAGCGGTGCGAAGAAGTTCGCCGACGTCACCGGCCAGCTCTCCAAGAACAGCTCCCCGCAGAACGAGTTCGCGATCGTCCTCGACGACGAGGTCGTCTCCCACCCGTACGTCCAGACGGCGATCACCGGGGGCAACGCGGAGATCTCCGGCAGCTTCACCCAGACCGATGCCCAGAGCCTGTCCAACATGCTGTCCTACGGCGCGCTCCCGCTCACCTTCAAGGAGTCGAGCGTGACCACGGTGACCGCGGCGCTCGGCGGCGAGCAGTTGCAGGCCGGTCTCATCGCCGGTGCCATCGGCCTGGCCCTGGTCGTGATCTACCTGGTGGTCTACTACCGCGGTCTGTCGCTCGTGGCCGTCGCGTCCCTCCTGGTGTCCGCGACCCTCACGTACGTGATCATGGCGCTGCTCGGCCCCACGATCCACTTCGCGCTGAACCTGCCCGCGGTGTGCGGTGCCATCGTCGCGATCGGTATCACCGCGGACTCCTTCATCGTGTTCTTCGAACGCATCCGGGACGAGATCCGCGAGGGCCGTACGCTGCGGCCCGCCGTCGAGCGTGCCTGGCCGCGCGCCCGGCGCACCATCCTGGTCTCCGACTTCGTGTCGTTCCTGGCCGCCGCGGTGCTGTTCATCGTCACCGTCGGCAAGGTCCAGGGCTTCGCGTTCACGCTGGGCCTGACCACGGTCCTCGACGTGGTCGTCGTCTTCCTCTTCACCAAGCCGCTGATGGCGATCCTCGCGCGTCGCTCGTTCTTCGCGAACGGACACAGCTGGTCCGGCCTCGACCCCAAGCGCCTCGGCGCCAAGCCGCCCCTGCGCCGCACTCGTCGTCCCTCCGCCCCCGTCGACCCGAAGGAGGCGTGAGAGATGTCGAAGCTCGGCAACCTCGGCGCCCGGCTCCACCGAGGCGAGGTCGGCTACGACTTCGTCGCCAACCGCAAGATCTGGTACGGCATCTCGATCCTGATCACCATCACGGCCATCGTGGGCCTGTCGGTGCGCGGTCTGAACATGGGCATCGAGTTCCAGGGCGGGGCGATCTTCACCACCCCGAGGACGAGCGTCTCGGTGGCCCAGGCCGAGACGTACGCCCAGGACGCCTCCGGTCACCCCGCCGTCGTGCAGAAGCTCGGCACGGGCGGTCTGCGCATCCAGGTCGCGGGGGTCGACACCGACAAGTCCGACCAGATCAAGGACACGCTGGCCAAGGACCTGAAGGTCGGCTCCGAGCAGATCAACGCCGACCTGGTCGGCCCCAGCTGGGGTGAGCAGATCGCAGGCAAGGCCTGGCAGGGCCTGGCGATCTTCATGGTGCTCGTGGTGATCTACCTGGCGATCGCCTTCGAGTGGCGCATGGCCGTCGCGGCCCTGGTCGCGCTCATCCACGACATCACCATCACGACCGGTATCTACGCCCTCGTCGGCTTCGAGGTGACGCCGGGTACGGTGATCGGTCTGCTGACGATCCTCGGTTACTCGCTCTACGACACGGTCGTCGTCTTCGACAGCCTCAAGGAGCAGACGAAGGACCTCACCAAGCAGACCCGCTGGACCTACAGCGACGTGGCCAACCGCTCGATCAACAGCACCCTGGTCCGCTCCATCAACACCACCGTGGTGGCGCTGCTGCCGGTCGCCGGCCTGCTGTTCATCGGCGGCGGCGTCCTCGGCGCGGGCACGCTCAACGACATCTCGCTGTCGCTGTTCGTCGGCCTCGCGGCCGGTGCGTACTCGTCGATCTTCATCGCCACGCCGCTCGTCGCCGACCTGAAGGAGCGCGAGCCGCAGATGAAGGCGCTCAGGAAGCGGGTCCTCGCCAAGCGCGCCCAGGCCGCCGCCGAGGACGAGATCGCCGAGACGCGGACCTCCGACGAACCGGAGGACGCCATGCCCGCGGTCGTCGGCCAGCGCCACCAGCCCGCGTCCCGTGGCCGCGGCCGCGGCCGACCCTCAGGAAAGCGTCGATGACCGACACCACCACCGGCATAAAAGACCTGCTGCTCAGCCGTATCCGCGATGTGCCCGACCACCCGGAGCCGGGCGTGATGTTCAAGGACATCACCCCGCTCCTCGCGGACCCGGGCGCCTTCACCGCGCTCACCGACGCACTGGCGGACCTCGTCGCGCGGCACGGCGCGACGAAGATCGTCGGACTGGAGGCCCGCGGGTTCATCCTCGGCGCCCCGGTCGCCGTCCGGGCGGGTGTCGGCTTCATCCCCGTCCGCAAGGCGGGCAAGCTCCCCGGAGCCACCCTGAGCCAGGCCTACGAACTGGAGTACGGCTCGGCCGAGATCGAGGTGCACGCCGAGGACCTGACCGCGGCCGACCGGGTGATGGTCATCGACGACGTCCTCGCCACCGGCGGCACCGCCGAGGCCTCGCTCCGGCTCATCCGCCGGGCGGGCGCCGAGGTCGCCGGGGTGTCCGTGCTCATGGAGCTGGGCTTCCTGGGCGGCCGGACCCGGCTGGAACCGGCCCTCGACGGGGCGCCGCTGGAGGCGCTCCTTCAGGTCTGAGACAGCTCTGAGACCCGCGCGGGACACCCCCGCGCAAGGCCAGGGAAGGCCGCCGTACACCGCGAGGCGGGTCCGGAGGAATCCGGCGCCCGCCTCGTGCGTTTATCCGGTAGCAGACCGTGCCAGCGGCCTGAGGGCGAGCCCGGAGCCCGGGATCGCTACCATGGGATCTCCGGAGCCTGACCGGGGGACCCGGATCGCGCACGAGGAGCCCTCTTGCCAGACGAGGCCCAGCATCTGACCGCCGCCAAGCCCGACCCGTCGTCGAAGGCCGCGGTCCAGCCCGCGCGCAGCGCGAAGGACGCCCCGCACGGGCCGGTGGAGCATGCCCAGTCGGCGCCCGTCGAGCCGGCCGCCGAGCGGCCGCGCCCCAAGCCGGCTCCCGCCGAGCGCACCCCCGCGGTCCGTCCCGCTCCGGCCCCGTCCGCCCGCTCCGGCTCCTCCAACCGCGTCCGCGCCCGCCTCGCCCGCCTCGGCGTCCAGCGCGCCAACCCGTACAACCCGGTCCTGGAGCCGCTGCTGCGGATAGTGCGCAGCAACGACCCGAAGATCGAGAACTCGACGCTCCGGCAGGTCGAACGTGCCTACCAGGTGGCCGAGCGCTGGCACCGCGGCCAGAAGCGCAAGAGCGGCGACCCCTACATCACGCACCCGCTCGCGGTGACCACGATCCTCGCCGAGCTGGGCATGGACCCGGCCACCCTGATGGCGGGCCTGCTGCACGACACCGTCGAGGACACCGAGTACGGCCTGGACCAATTGCGCCGCGACTTCGGCGACACCGTCGCGCTCCTCGTGGACGGCGTCACCAAGCTGGACAAGGTCAAGTTCGGCGAGGCCGCGCAGGCCGAGACCGTGCGCAAGATGGTCGTGGCCATGGCCAAGGACCCCCGC
Organism: Streptomyces sp. NPDC002513; assembly: GCF_053595355.1. Taxonomy (NCBI): domain Bacteria; kingdom Bacillati; phylum Actinomycetota; class Actinomycetes; order Kitasatosporales; family Streptomycetaceae; genus Streptomyces; species Streptomyces sp. NPDC002513. The sequence continues at coordinate 102,953 of NZ_JBSFXK010000009.1, forward strand.
GTCCTGGTCATCAAGCTGGCCGACCGCCTGCACAACATGCGCACCATGCGCTATCTCAAGCGCGAGAAGCAGGAGAAGAAGGCGCGCGAGACCCTCGAGATCTACGCGCCGCTCGCCCACCGCCTGGGCATGAACACCATCAAGTGGGAGCTGGAGGACCTCGCCTTCGCGATCCTCTACCCCAAGATGTACGACGAGATCGTCCGGCTGGTCGCCGAACGCGCGCCCAAGCGCGACGAGTATCTGGCGATAGTGACCGACGAGGTCCAGGGCGACCTGCGCGCCGCCCGTATCAAGGCGACGGTCACCGGCCGGCCCAAGCACTACTACAGCGTCTACCAGAAGATGATCGTCCGCGGCCGTGACTTCGCGGAGATCTACGACCTGGTGGGCATCCGCGTCCTCGTCGACACGGTCCGCGACTGCTATGCGGCACTGGGCACGGTCCACGCCCGCTGGAACCCGGTTCCGGGGCGGTTCAAGGACTACATCGCGATGCCCAAGTTCAACATGTACCAGTCGCTGCACACGACGGTGATCGGCCCCAACGGCAAGCCCGTCGAACTGCAGATCCGCACGTTCGACATGCACCGCCGCGCCGAGTACGGCATCGCCGCGCACTGGAAGTACAAGCAGGAGGCCGTGGCGGGCGCCTCCAAGATCCGTACGGACGCGCCCCGTTCGAGCACCAAGAACGCCAAGGACCACGACGCCGTCAACGACATGGCGTGGCTGCGGCAGTTGCTCGACTGGCAGAAGGAGACCGAGGACCCGAGCGAGTTCCTCGAGTCCCTGCGCTTCGACCTGTCGCGCAACGAGGTCTTCGTCTTCACCCCGAAGGGCGACGTGATAGCGCTGCCGGCCGGGGCCACCCCGGTGGACTTCGCGTACGCGGTCCACACGGAGGTCGGCCACCGGACGATCGGCGCGCGGGTCAACGGCCGGCTGGTGCCGCTGGAATCCACCCTGGACAACGGCGACTTGGTGGAGGTCTTCACCTCCAAGGCGCCCGGCGCGGGCCCGTCCCGCGACTGGCTCGGCTTCGTGAAGTCGCCCCGCGCCCGCAACAAGATCCGGGGCTGGTTCTCCAAGGAGCGGCGCGACGAGGCGATCGAGCAGGGCAAGGACGCCATCGCGCGGGCCATGCGCAAGCAGAACCTGCCGATCCAGCGCATCCTGACCGGTGACTCGCTCGTGACCCTCGCCCACGAGATGCGCTACCCCGACATCTCGTCGCTGTACGCGGCGATCGGCGAGGGCCATGTCGCGGCGCAGAACGTCGTGCAGAAGCTGGTGCAGGCGCTCGGCGGCGAGGAGGCCGCCACCGAGGAGATCGACGAGGCCGTTCCGCCGACCCGGAGCCGCGGCCGCAAGCGGCGCCGCAGCCAGGACCCCGGCGTGGTGGTCAAGGGCGTCGAGGACGTCTGGGTCAAACTGGCCCGCTGCTGTACGCCCGTCCCCGGCGACCCCATCATCGGCTTCGTCACCCGCGGCAGCGGCGTGTCGGTCCACCGCACCGACTGCGTGAACGTCGAGTCGCTGTCGCGTGAGCCCGAGCGCATCCTCGAGGTGGAATGGGCCCCCACGCAGTCGTCCGTCTTCCTGGTCGCGATCCAGGTGGAGGCGCTGGACCGCTCTCGGCTGCTCTCCGACGTGACCCGGGTCCTGTCCGACCAGCACGTCAACATCCTCTCGGCCGCGGTGCAGACGTCCCGCGACCGGGTCGCCACCTCCCGGTTCACCTTCGAGATGGGCGACCCGAAACACCTGGGCCATGTGCTGAAGGCCGTACGGGGCGTCGAGGGCGTGTACGACGTGTACCGCGTGACGTCGGCCCGCAGGCCGTCGGACTGACCGACACCGCCCGAGCCGCCGGACCGGCCGGTGTCGGGCAGGGCCCCGGCCCGGCACACGCGAAGGGGCTCCCGTACGCACCGTACGGGAGCCCACTGTTCTGCCCGGAAGGGTCAGCTTCTGCCTGGAAGGATCAGCCGCCGAACTCCTGCAAACCCTTGAGGGCCTGCTCCAGAAGCGCCTGGCGGCCCTCCAGCTCCTTCTCCAGCTTCTCGGCCTTCGCGTTGTTGCCCGCGGCCCGAGCCTGCTCGATCTGGCCCCTCAGCTTGTCCACCGCAGCCTGCAGCTGGCCGGTCAGGCCCTCGGCACGCGCCCGCGCCTCGGGGTTCGTACGGCGCCACTCGGCCTCCTCGGCCTCCTGGATGGCCCGCTCGACCGCGTGCATCCGGCCCTCGACCCGCGCCCGGGCGTCCCGCGGCACATGGCCGATGGCCTCCCAGCGCTCGTTGACCGAGCGGAAGGCGGCACGGGAACCCTTCAGGTCCGTGATCGGCAGCAGCTTCTCCGCCTCCTCGGCCAGCTCCTCCTTGAGCTTGAGGTTCTCGGCCTGCTCGGCGTCCCGCTCGGCGAACACCGAGCCGCGGGCGGCGAAGAACACGTCCTGAGCGCCGCGAAAGCGGTTCCACAGGTCGTCCTCGTGCTCGCGCTGGGCGCGGCCCGCCGCCTTCCAGTCGGCCATCAGCTCGCGGTAGCGCGCCGCCGTCAGACCCCAGTCCGTCGAGCCCGACAGCGCCTCGGCCTCGGCGACCAGCTTCTCCTTGACCTTGCGGGCGTCCTCGCGCTGCGCGTCGAGCTGCGCGAAGTGCGCCTTGCGGCGCTTGGAGAACGCCGACCGGGCGTGCGAGAAGCGGTGCCACAGGTCGTCGTCCGACTTCCGGTCGAGCCGCGGCAGCCCCTTCCAGGTGTCCACCAGCGCCCGCAGCCGCTCACCGGCGGCCCGCCACTGGTCGGACTGCGCCAGCTCCTCGGCCTCGACGACCAGCGCCTCCTTCGCGTGACGCGCCTCGTCGGACTGCCGGGCCCGCTGCGCCTTGCGCTCCTCACGGCGCGTCTCGACCGTCTCCAGGAGCTTGTCCAGACGGGTCCGCAGCGCGGCCAGGTCGCCGACCGCATGGTGCGCGTCCACCTGCTCGCGCAGATGGCCGACCGCGGCATGGGCGTCCTTCGCCGACAGATCGGTGGTCTGCACTCGCTTCTCGAGGAGGCCGATCTCGACCACCAGGCCCTCGTACTTGCGCTCGAAGTAGGCCAACGCCTCCTCGGGGGAGCCGGCCTGCCAGGAACCGACGACCTGCTCGCCGTCGGCCGTTCGCACGTACACGGTCCCCGTCTCGTCGACGCGGCCCCACGGGTCGCTGCTCACAGCGCCTCCTCCACATGATGCCTGCGGAGGGCCTCAGCGCCCCCGGGCATCGTCCACAGTTTCGTCACCGCCAACATAGGCGACCGGCGGGGCGGCTGTCCGCATCCCGCGCGACCGAAATTCCGCAGTTGACGGTCAGGATTTCGTCACCGTCGCCTTGTTGATCACGACAGTTGCGTTCGGTGCGGTGTTGCCCGTGGTGGGATCCGCGGGCTGGGCGCCGGCGGCCGCGATCTTCTTCAGGACCTTCATGCCCGCCGCGTCCACGGTCCCGAACGGCGTGTAACTGGGCGGCAACTGACTGTCCTGGTACACCAGGAAGAACTGGCTGCCGCCGGTGTGCTTCTGCCCGGTGTTCGCCATGGCGACCGTGCCCGCCGGGTAGACGTTCCCCTTGAGGCTCTTGTCCTTGAGGTTCTCGTCCGGGATGGTGTAGCCGGGGCCGCCGGTGCCGGAGCCCTTCGGGTCGCCGCACTGCAGCACGTAGATGCCCTCGGTGGTGAGCCGGTGGCACTTGGTGTGGTCGAAGTAGCCCTGCGCCGCGAGGAAATTGAACGAGTTCACGGTGTGCGGGGCCGCCGTCTTCAGCGCGATGCCGATGTCGCCGCACGTGGTCGCCAGCTTCATCGTGTACTTCGCCGACGCGTCGATGGTCATCGCCGGCTCCTTCTTCCAGCTCAGCGGCTTGACCGTGCCCGCGGCGGGCTTCGCGCACGGGTCCGGGGCCTTGCTGGACGGCGTAGCGCTGGGCGTGATGTCGGAGGCGGTGTTCTTCTTGTCGTCACCCTTGAAGACCCCGGCCGTGTAGGACACCACGCTGCCCACGAGCACCACCCCGAGGACGGCCCCGACCACCGAATTGCGCAGGCGCGACTTGCGCCGTGACTCCGTACGCCGCTGCTGCTGCCGCAAGAACTTCTCCCGGGCGAGCTGCCGCCGCCGCTGTTCCTGGCTGACCACGGGGTTGTCTCCTCATGCGTCTCGTACGCCGACCGGTACGCCTGCGTCTGGTGTGTCGTCCGCGTGCGTGTGCCCCGTACCGTATATGGGTTCGCTGAGGAATCGGCAGCGCCGGTAGGCTCTGACCGCGAAACAGTCACTCTCCGTACGACATACCTAAGGACGATCGTGCTGATTGCCGGGTTCCCCGCCGGGGCCTGGGGGACCAACTGTTATCTGGTCGCCCCCGCAGCGGGTGAGGAGTGCGTGATCATCGACCCGGGCCACCAGGCCGCCGGGGGAGTCGAGGAGGCGCTCCGCAAGCATCGGCTCAAGCCTGTCGCGGTCGTCCTCACCCACGGTCACATCGACCATGTGGCCTCGGTCGTCCCGGTGTGCGGCGCGCACGACGTGCCGGCCTGGATCCACCCCGAGGACCGGTACATGATGAGCGACCCGGAGAAGGCGCTCGGCCGTTCCATCGGGATGCCGCTGATGGGCGAGCTGACGGTGGGCGAACCGGACGACGTCAAGGAGCTGGCCGACGGCGCGAAGCTGGAGCTGGCCGGTCTGGAGCTGTCCGTCGCGCACGCGCCCGGCCATACCAAGGGGTCGGTGACCTTCGGCCTGCCCGAGGCGGCGGACATCCCGCCGATCCTCTTCTCGGGCGACCTGCTGTTCGCCGGCTCCATCGGACGCACCGACCTGCCCGGCGGTGACCTGGCCGAGATGCTCGACTCGCTGGCCCGCGTGTGCCTGCCGCTCGACGACTCGACCGTGGTGCTGTCCGGCCACGGCCCCCAGACGACCATCGGCCAGGAGCGCGCCGCCAACCCGTATCTGCGACAAGTGGCCACCGGCCGCCGAGATCACCGCGCGGATGCGGACGCTCCCCGACGAGGAATGTGACGAGACCTCCGTGACCACCTTCAAGGCCCCCAAGGGCACGTACGACCTGATCCCGCCGGATTCCGCCAAGTACCTCGCGGTGCGCGAGGCGATCGCGGCCCCGCTGCGCAACTCCGGCTACGGCTACATCGAGACGCCCGGCTTCGAGAACGTGGAGCTGTTCGCGCGCGGCGTCGGCGAGTCCACCGACATCGTGACGAAGGAGATGTACGCCTTCGAGACCAAGGGCGGCGACCGGCTCGCCCTGCGCCCCGAGGGCACGGCCTCCGTGCTGCGCGCCGCCCTGGAGGCCAACCTGCACAAGACGGGCAACCTCCCGGTCAAGCTCTGGTACTCGGGCTCGTACTACCGATACGAGCGCCCGCAGAAGGGCCGCTACCGCCACTTCTCGCAGGTGGGCGCCGAGGCGATCGGCGCCGAGGACCCGGCCCTGGACGCCGAGCTGATCATCCTGGCCGACCAGGCCTACCGCTCGCTCGGCCTGCGCGACTTCCGGATCCTGCTCAACAGCCTGGGCGACAAGGTGTGCCGGCCGGTCTACCGCGCCGCGCTGCAGGACTTCCTGCGCGGCCTGGACCTGGACGAGGACACGCGCCGCCGCGTCGACATCAACCCGCTGAGGGTGCTCGACGACAAGCGCGAGTCGGTCCAGAAGCAGCTGACGGGCGCCCCGCTGCTGCGCGACTACCTGTGCGACGCGTGCAAGGCCTACCACGAGGAGGTCCGCGAGCTGATCACCGCGGCGGGCGTGTCCTTCGAGGACGACCCGAAGCTGGTGCGCGGCCTGGACTACTACACGCGGACCACCTTCGAGTTCGTCCACGACGGTCTGGGGTCCCAGTCCGCGGTGGGCGGCGGCGGGCGCTACGACGGCCTCTCGGAGATGATCGGCGGCCCCGCGCTGCCCTCCGTGGGCTGGGCGCTCGGTGTCGACCGCACGGTGCTCGCGCTGGAGGCCGAGGGCATCGAGCTCCAACTGCCCGCGTCCACCAGCGTGTTCGCGGTCCCGCTGGGCGAGGAGGCCCGCCGGATCCTGTTCGGCAAGATCACCGAGCTGCGCAAGCTCGGTGTCGCGGCGGACTTCGCGTACGGCGGCAAGGGCCTCAAGGGCGCGATGAAGAACGCCAACCGCAGTGGCGCCCGCTACACGATCGTGGCCGGCGAACGCGATCTGGCCGAGGGCGTCGTCCAGCTCAAGGACATGGAGTCCGGCGAGCAGACGGCGGTCGGGGTGAACGAGATCGTGGCGGAGCTGGAGTCCCGGCTGGGCTGAGCCGGCGGGGGCGGGCCGCGACGGCTCGCCCCCGACCGGGCGTGCCCACGGGCGCGGGGAGTGCCACGATCTGGCCATCCCCCTCCGGCGTGGTGTGGTGACGCTCCGTGAGCGTCAACCCCGCGCAACCTGACGCGTCCCATCGGACGATGCCGGTGCCCGAGCGCCAGGCGCGCACAACCGGCACCTCCCCGCCCCGGGCACCGACACCCCGCCCCGGCCTGCCCCGGAACCGTCCGTCGCGAGCGGGCGACGCCCGAGGGGGCCAGGGCCACGAGTGCGGCCTGAACCGAACGCTCCGGGACGGGTCCGTACGTCCTTACGCGCACCGAACGGTGGTCGCACGCGCGCGTGCGGCACAATGACCACGGTCCGCAGGTCCATTCCCTCGAGCATCGGAATCGGCGTGATGAGCAAGACGACAGTCAAGGACGTCTCCACCGGGTCCACCGAGCCGGCCGGCGCGGATGTCCCCCGGACGGTGGGCGGCAGCCGTGCGTTCGCCCTGCTGCTCGTGATCACCGGCGCGGCCGGTCTGCTCGCCGCGTGGGTCATCACGCTCGACAAGTTCAAGATCCTCGAGGGCAAGGTGAGCGGGAAGACGTTCACCCCCAGTTGCAGCATCAACCCGGTCGTCTCGTGCGGCAGCGTCATGGAGAGCAAGCAGGCCGCCGCCTTCGGGTTCCCCAACCCGATGCTCGGCCTCGTCTGCTACGGCATCGTCATCTGCGTCGGCGTGAGCCTGCTCACCCGGGTCCGCTTCCCGCGGTGGTACTGGCTGACCTTCAACTTCGGCACGCTCTTCGGCGTGGCCTTCTGCACCTGGCTGCAGTTCCAGTCGCTGTACCGGATCAACGCGCTGTGCCTGTGGTGCTCGCTGGCCTGGGTCGCCACGATCACCATGTTCTGGTACGTGACCTCGTTCAACATCCGCAACGACTTCCTGCCCGCGCCGCGCCCCGTGAAGAAGTTCCTCGGCGAGTTCACCTGGGTGCTCCCCGTCACCCACGTCGGCATCATCGCGATGCTGATCCTGACCCGGTGGGGCAGCCAGCTCTGGGCCTGATCCGCAGGCGCTGACCGGGGGCCGCACGGCCCCGCCGCCGGGCCCGGCGGCGTTGTCAGTGGCGTGACATAGGGTTTCAGCGTGGAACCCGACCTGTTCACCGCCGCCGCAGAAGAACGCCAGGAGAAGGACCCGGCCGCAAGCCCCCTGGCGGTCCGCATGCGCCCACGCACCCTCGACGAGGTGGTGGGCCAGCAGCACCTGCTCAAGCCGGGATCCCCGCTGCGCAGACTGGTCGGCGAGGGCAACGGCGGGCCCGCCGGGCCCTCCTCGGTGATCCTCTGGGGCCCGCCCGGCACCGGCAAGACGACCCTGGCGTACGTCGTCTCGAAGGCCACCGACAAGCGCTTCGTCGAACTGTCGGCGATCACCGCGGGCGTGAAGGAGGTCCGCGCGGTCATCGACGGCGCCCGCCGCGCCAGCGGCGGCTTCGGCAAGGAGACCGTCCTCTTCCTGGACGAGATCCACCGCTTCAGCAAGGCCCAGCAGGACTCCCTGCTCCCGGCCGTCGAGAACCGGTGGGTGACGCTCATCGCGGCGACCACGGAGAACCCGTACTTCTCGGTGATCTCCCCGCTGCTGTCCCGCTCCCTGCTGCTCACCCTGGAACCGCTCACGGACGACGACGTGCGTGGTCTGCTGCGCCGGGCCGTGACCGACGAGCGGGGCCTCGCCGGCGCCGTCACCCTGCCCGAGGACACCGAGTCCCATCTGCTGCGGATCGCCGGCGGCGACGCCCGGCGCGCCCTGACCGCCCTGGAGGCCGCCGCCGGGGCCGCCCTGGACAAGGGAGAGACGGAGATAGGCCTCGCGACGCTGGAGGAGACGGTCGACCGCGCCGCGGTGAAGTACGACCGGGACGGCGACCAGCACTACGACGTGGCGAGCGCACTCATCAAGTCGATCCGCGGCTCCGACGTGGACGCGGCCCTGCACTATCTGGCCCGGATGATCGAAGCGGGGGAGGACCCCCGCTTCATCGCCCGCCGTCTCATGATCTCCGCCAGCGAGGACATCGGCCTCGCCGATCCCCACGCGCTGCCGATCGCCGTCGCCGCCGCCCAGGCCGTCGCCATGATCGGCTTCCCGGAGGCCGCCCTCACCCTCAGCCACGCCACCATCGCCCTCGCGCTCGCCCCCAAGTCCAACGCGGCGACCACGGCGATCGGCGCGGCCATGGCCGACGTCCGCGCGGGCCTCGCCGGACCCGTGCCCCCGCATCTGCGCGACGGGCACTACAAGGGCGCGGCCAAGCTCGGCCACGCCCAGGGGTATGTGTATCCGCACGACCTGCCGGAGGGCATCGCCCCCCAGCAGTACGCCCCGGACGCGCTCAAGGACCGCGAGTACTACACCCCGACCCGGCACGGCGCGGAGGCGCGGTACGCGGACGCGGTGGAGTGGACCCGCAAGCACCTCGGCCGACGACGGTCCTGACGCCCGCGCCGGACGGGGGTCGAGGGCGGCCCCCGCACCCTGTAGACTTGCGCGAAGCGCTGCGTCCCGTGTCCGGTACCTCAGCAATGAGGGGCCGGCACCACCAGAGCGGGACATCCAGCCGGACCCCCGTCGCCGTACGGCACGGGGATCCAGGAGCGTCGCGCACCGTCGAACGGTGTCGCGGGCAGCCCACCACCACCCGGTATCCGGGGACAGGTCGGTGGGCCACTCGCGTGCTGCACGTATGTGCCCAGACCAGGGGAGCGGCTGCCCGGCAGGTCCCACAGGGGCCCGCAGGGTTTCCCCGGCTGCGGATGCGACCTCCCCTAACCCTGGTGAAGCCGATTCCGTACAGAAACACGAGGTGTGTGGTTCATGGCGAACCAGTCCCGCCCCAAGGTCAAGAAGTCGCGTGCCCTCGGCATCGCGCTGACCCCGAAGGCCGTCAAGTACTTCGAGGCCCGCCCCTACCCGCCGGGTGAGCACGGCCGCGGCCGCAAGCAGAACTCGGACTACAAGGTCCGTCTGCTGGAGAAGCAGCGCCTGCGCGCGCAGTACGACATCTCCGAGCGCCAGCTGGTGCGCGCCTACGACCGTGCCTCCAAGGTCCAGGGCAAGACCGGCGAGGCCCTGATCGTCGAGCTGGAGCGCCGTCTCGACGCGCTGGTCCTGCGTTCGGGCATCGCCCGCACGATCTACCAGGCCCGCCAGATGGTCGTCCACGGCCACATCGAGGTCAACGGCCAGAAGGTCGACAAGCCGTCGTTCCGCGTCCGTCCCGACGACGTCGTGATGGTCCGCGAGCGCAGCCGTGAGAAGACGCTCTTCCAGGTCGCCCGCGAGGGTGGCTTCGCCCCCGACGGCGAGACCCCGCGCTACCTCCAGGTGAACCTCAAGGCCCTGGCGTTCCGCCTGGACCGTGAGCCGAACCGCAAGGAGATCCCGGTGATCTGCGACGAGCAGCTCGTCGTCGAGTACTACGCCCGTTGATCCTTTTCCGGCGGACGTAGCACCCCAGCGCATCGGCCCGTCGTCCTCCGCCCCTCCGGGCGGCCGGGACGGCGGGCCGTCGCATGTCCGGACCGGACGCACCGGCGGGGAACGGGAGTTGACGCGGTGCGCACACGCGTGGACACGGTGCGTGCGGTCCCCGTGGGGTCGGCGGCGTGCACCCTGTGCACAACTCCGGTGCGCTCGGCCTCTAATCCAGTACGGATCGCTCGCCCCGGCGCGATAGGCTCGGGAGACGACTTTTCGATGTTCAGGCACGTTCTAGGGAGCGGGTGCACACGGTGTCCGGTGGAGAGGTGGCCGGGATCCTGGTGGCCGTCTTCTGGGCGATCCTGGTCTCCTTCCTCGCCGTCGCACTGGCGAGGCTGGCCCAGACGCTCAAGGCGACCACCAAGCTGGTGGCGGACGTGACCGACCAGGCCGTCCCCCTGCTGTCCGACGCCTCCGTGGCGGTGCGCTCCGCGCAGACCCAGATCGACCGGGTCGACGCGATCGCGACGGACGTCCAGGAGGTCACGTCGAACGCCTCGGCGCTGTCGACGACCGTCGCCTCTACCTTCGGCGGCCCTTTGGTGAAGGTCGCGGCGTTCGGCTACGGCGTACGCCGGGCGATCGCCGGCCGCCGTGAGGACGTGCCCGCCAAGGCGCCCCGGCGTACCGTGATCGTGGGCCGCACCGTCCCGTCTCCGCGACGGGGGAAGCGGAACAAGCGGGGAGACAACCGGGAAGAGGGGCTCTGACCGAGCGATGGTCCGCCGTACGTTCTGGTTCACCACCGGCGTCGCCGCCGGTGTGTGGGCCACCACCAAGGTCAACCGCAAGCTGAGGCAGCTGACCCCCGAAAGCCTGGCCGCGCAGGCGGCGAACAAGGCGCTCGTGGCCGGTCACCGGCTCAAGGACCGCGCGCTGGACTTCGCGCTCGACGTCCGCGCCGGCATGGCCCAGCGGGAGGCGGAACTCGGCGACGCGCTCGGCCTGACCGCACCCGTCGACGAGCTCCCCGGACCCCGGCGGCACGCCGCCATCGAGAACCGCACCAGCTCGAAGTACGTCGAGACCACGACGTACTCGTACAACCGGAATGAGGACCACTGATGGAGTCGGCTGAAATCCGCCGCCGCTGGTTGAGCTTCTTCGAGGAGCGCGGTCACACCGTCGTCCCTTCGGCGTCGCTCATCGCGGACGACCCGACTCTGCTGCTCGTCCCGGCCGGCATGGTGCCCTTCAAGCCCTACTTCCTGGGTGAGGTCAAGCCGCCGTTCCCGCGTGCCACCAGCGTGCAGAAGTGCGTGCGCACGCCCGACATCGAAGAGGTCGGCAAGACCACGCGCCACGGCACGTTCTTCCAGATGTGCGGCAACTTCTCCTTCGGCGACTACTTCAAGGAAGGCGCCATCAAGTTCGCCTGGGAGCTGCTCACCACCTCCCAGGACAAGGGCGGTTACGGCCTCGACCCCGAGCGCCTGTGGATCACCGTCTACAAGGACGACGACGAGGCCGAGCAGATCTGGCGCGACGTCGTCGGTGTTCCCGCAGAGCGCATCCAGCGCCTGGGCATGAAGGACAACTTCTGGTCCATGGGCGTCCCCGGCCCCTGCGGCCCGTGTTCGGAGATCAACTACGACCGCGGTCCGGAGTTCGGCGTCGAGGGCGGCCCCGCCGTCAACGACGAGCGGTACGTGGAGATCTGGAACCTCGTCTTCATGCAGTACGAGCGGGGCGAGGGCATCGGCAAGGACAACTTCGAGATCCTCGGCGACCTGCCGAGCAAGAACATCGACACGGGCCTGGGGCTCGAGCGTCTCGCCATGATTCTGCAGGGCGTGCAGAACATGTACGAGATCGACACCTCCATGGCCGTCATCAAGAGGGCCACCGAGCTGACCGGTGTCGCCTACGGCGAGGCCCACGCCTCGGACGTCGCCCTGCGTGTGGTCACCGACCATATGCGCACCGCCACCATGCTCATCGGCGACGGTGTGACCCCCGGCAACGAGGGCCGCGGCTACGTCCTGCGCCGCATCATGCGCCGGGCCATCCGCAACATGCGCCTGCTCGGCGCCACCGGTCTGGTCGTCAGGGACCTGATCGACATGGTGATCGAGATGATGGGCCGGCAGTACCCCGAGCTGGTCACCGAGCGCGAGCGGATCGAGAAGGTCGCCCTCGCCGAGGAGGCCGCCTTCCTCAAGACGCTGAAGGCCGGCACCAACATCCTCGACACCGCCGTGACCGAGACCAAGGCCACCGGCGGCACCGTCCTCTCCGGCGACAAGGCCTTCCTGCTCCACGACACCTGGGGCTTCCCGATCGACCTCACCCTCGAGATGGCCGCCGAGCAGGGCCTCTCCGTGGACGAGGACGGCTTCCGCCGCCTGATGAAGGAGCAGCGGGAGCGCGCCAAGGCCGACGCCCAGGCCAAGAAGACCGGTCACGCCGACCTCGGCGCCTACCGCGAGATCGCCGACAGCGCCGGCGAGACCGACTTCATCGGCTACACGGACACCGAGGGCGAGTCCACGATCGTCGGCATCCTCGTCGACGGCGTCTCCTCCCCGGCCGCCACGGAGGGCGACGAGGTCGAGATCGTGCTCGACCGCACCCCGTTCTACGCCGAGGGCGGCGGCCAGATCGGTGACACCGGCCGCATCAAGGTGGACTCCGGTGCCGTGATCGAGGTCCGTGACACACAGAAGCCGGTCCCGGGCGTGTACGTCCACAAGGGCGTCGTCCAGGTCGGCGAGGTCACCGTCGGGGCCAAGGCCCACACCTCGATCGACGCCCACCGCCGCAAGGCCATCGCCCGTGCCCACTCGGCCACCCACCTCACCCACCAGGCCCTGCGCGACGCCCTCGGCCCGACGGCCGCCCAGGCCGGCTCCGAGAACCAGCCCGGCCGCTTCCGCTTCGACTTCGGCTCCCCGTCGGCCGTCCCGACAGCCGTGATGACCGACGTCGAGCAGAAGATCAACGAGGTGCTCGCCCGTGATCTCGACGTGCGCGCCGAGATCATGGGCATCGGCGAGGCCAAGAAGCAGGGCGCCATCGCCGAGTTCGGCGAGAAGTACGGCGACCGGGTCCGCGTCGTGACCATCGGCGACTTCTCCAAGGAGCTGTGCGGCGGCACGCACGTGCACAACACCGCCCAGCTGGGTCTGGTGAAGCTGCTCGGCGAGTCCTCGATCGGCTCCGGTGTCCGCCGTATCGAGGCCCTGGTCGGCGTCGACGCCTACACCTTCCTCGCCCGCGAGCACACGGTCGTCAACCAGCTCACCGAGCTGCTCAAGGGCCGTCCGGAGGAACTGCCGGAGAAGGTCGCCGGAATGCTCGGCAAACTGAAGGACGCCGAGAAGGAGATCGAGAAGTTCCGCGCCGAGAAGGTGCTGCAGGCCGCCGCCGGGCTCGCCGAGTCCGCCAAGGACGTCCGCGGGATCGCCGTCGTCACCGGGCAGGTCCCGGACGGCACCACCCCGGACGACCTGCGCAAGCTGGTCCTCGACGTGCGCGGCCGGATCCGCGGCGGACGCGCCGCCGTGGTCGCCCTGTTCACCGTGAACAACGGCAAGCCGCTCACGGTCATCGCCACCAACGAGGCCGCCCGTGAGCGCGGTCTGAAGGCCGGCGACCTGGTCCGTACAGCCGCCAAGACCCTCGGCGGCGGCGGTGGCGGCAAGCCGGATGTCGCCCAGGGCGGCGGCCAGAACCCGGCCGCCGTCGGCGAGGCCGTCGAGGCCGTCGAGCGCCTGGTCGCCGAGACCGCCAAGTAGGACGGCCGCACAGATGAGAAGAGGACGCCGACTCGCGATCGACGTCGGTGACGCCCGTATCGGGGTCGCCTCGTGCGACCCCGACGGGATTCTCGCCACCCCGGTGGAGACGGTCCCGGGACGGGACGTTCCGGCGGCCCACCGCCGGCTGAAGCAGCTCGTCGAGGAGTACGAGCCGATCGAGGTCGTCGTCGGCCTGCCTCGCTCCCTCAAGGGGGGCGAGGGCCCGGCCGCCGTCAAGGTCCGCGGCTTCACGCAGGAGCTGGCCCGTGCGATCGCACCCGTGCCCGTGCGGCTCGTGGACGAGCGGATGACGACGGTGACGGCCGGTCAGGGACTGCGCGCCTCCGGCGTGAAAGCCAAGAAGGGCCGGTCCGTGATCGACCAGGCGGCGGCCGTCATCATCCTCCAGCAGGCCCTGGAATCCGAACGAGTGTCAGGCAAGGCACCCGGCGAGGGCGTCGAAGTGGTCATCTGATCGCGATACGGTAACGTTCCGCGCGATGCGTTGGTGTTCGAACAGCCATCGCACAGCAAAGAGGCGGAACGGAAGCCGGGCCACCGGAGCCCGCGACCGCCGACTCGCGGCTCTAGGGGATCGATGACTGAGTATGGCCGGGGCCCAGGCTCCGCACCGTGGCATCCGGAGGACCCGTTGTACGGGGACGGCGGATGGAGAGGACAGCAGGCCCACCCGGGCCAGGCTCCTCACGGTGGCCGACCGCAGCAGCACCCGGAGCAGGCACAGCAGCACTACGGCGGCTGGGACGGCGGCCCGCAGGACGCCTCATACGGCCAGGGACAGCAGGGCTACCAGCAGTACCCCGGCCACGACGGGCAGGAGTACCCGGACCAGTATCAGCAGCAGGGCGGGCAGCAGCAGTACCAGCAACACGGGCCGGACGGGCAGCAGTACCAGCAGGGGCCGCAGCAGAACACGGGGCCCTATCCCGGCCAGCCGCAGCCGGGCTACGGCAACGAGGGCTGGGGCGGCGGGCAGGGCCAGGACCAGGGCCACGTCCCCTACGCCGGCGACCCCGGGGTCCCCGGAGACCCGTACGGTGCCCAGCCCGGTGTGTACGGCGGTGAACAGCCGGACCACTACCAGACGCCGGACGCCTATCCGCCGCCCGAGCCGCCGCACCGCAGGCAGGCCGAGCCGGAGCCGAAGACCGACTGGGACCCGGGCCCCGACCAGGGCGAACACGCCTTCTTCGCGGGCGACGACGCCGACGACGACATCGACGATGACGAGGACGGCGGTGGCCGCGGCGACCGCCGGGGGCGCGGCGGCAAGGGCAAGAAGCGCCGCAACGGATGCGCCTGCCTGATCGTCGTCCTGGTGCTCGGCGGCGGTCTCGGCGGAGTGTGCTACTTCGGGTACCAGTACTACCAGAACCGTTTCGGTGCGGCGCCCGACTACGCAGGCGAGGGCACCAGCGAACAGGTCACGGTCACCATCCCCAAGGGATCCGGCGGGTACGCCATCGGCCAGGTGCTCAAGCAGGCCGGTGTCGTCAAGAGCGTCGACGCGTTCGTCGCGGCGCAGGAGCAGAACCCGAACGGCAAGACCCTCCAGGCGGGCACGTACACGCTGAAGAAGCACATGTCCGCGGCGGCTGCCGTGCAGTTGATGCTCAGCCCGAACAGCAAGAACAACCTGATCATCGCCGAGGGCTGGCGCAACACGAAGATCTACGCGGCGATCGACGGCCGTCTGCAGCTCAAGGCGGGCACCACCCAGGCCCTCGCCCTGAAGGAGTGGAAGAGCTTCGGTCTGCCCGACTGGGCCGACACCAACAGCAGCATCAAGGACCCGCTGGAGGGGTTCCTCTACCCGTCCAGCTATCCGGTCGCCAAGGGCATGAAGCCCGAGGACGTCCTCAAACAGATGGTCGACATGGCCAAGGAGAAGTACGCGGAGTACGGCCTCCAGGCCAAGGCGAAGAGCCTCAACCTGGACAACCCGCTCCAGGTCCTGACGGTCGCGAGCCTCGTCCAGGCCGAGGGCAAGTCCAAGCGCGACTTCGAGAAGGTCGCCACGGTCGTCTACAACCGGCTCAAGCCGAGCAACACCGAGACCGCCGGCCGGCTCGACTTCGACTCGACGGTGAACTACCTGCGCGGCGAGTCCAAGCTCGCGACCGGTTCCGTCGACGACCTCCGGAAGATCGACAATCCGTACAACACCTACCGGGTCCAGGGCCTGCCCCCCGGCCCGATCGACAACCCCGGGGAAGTGGCGATCAAGGCCGCGCTCAACCCGGCCAAGGGCAACTGGTACTACTTCGTCTCGATCAACGACAACGAGACGCTGTTCGCCGAGACCAACGCAGAGCAGAACCGCAACCGCGAGAAGTACCTCGAAGAGCAGAAGAAGGGACAATGACGGGCACCGCCGGCAAGCACCGGGCCGCCGTTCTCGGCTCCCCGATCGCCCACTCCCTCTCCCCGGTGCTGCACCGCGCCGCGTACGACGCCTTGGGACTGACGAACTGGTCCTACGACCGGTTCGAGATCGACGAGGCCGCGCTGCCGGGGTTCTTCGCGGACCTCGGACCCGAATGGGCCGGACTCTCGCTGACCATGCCGCTCAAGCGGGCCGTCATCCCCCTGCTCGACTCGATCAGCGACACCGCGGCCTGTGTCGAGGCGGTGAACACGGTCGTGTTCACCGAGGACGGGCGGCGCGTCGGTGACAACACCGACATCCCCGGGATGGTCGCCGCGCTGCGCGAGCGGGGCGTCGAGCAGGTCGACTCCGCCGCGATCCTCGGCGCCGGCGCGACCGCGTCCTCCGCGCTGGCCGCCCTCGCCCGCGTCTGCACCGGCGAGATCGTCGCCTACGTCCGCAGCGAGGAACGGGCCGCCGAGATGCGCCGGTGGGGCGAGCGGATCGGCGTCGACGTCCGGACAGCCGACTGGTCCCATGCCGGCCGGGCGCTGCGCGCGCCGCTGGTCGTCGCCACGACCCCGGCCGGGACGACGGACGCGCTCACCGCCGCCGTCCCGGAGCGCCCCGCGACCCTCTTCGACGTGCTGTACGACCCCTGGCCCACCGCCCTCGCGGCGCGCTGGTCCGCGCACGGCGGTGCCGTCGTCAGCGGCCTCGACCTGCTGGTGCACCAGGCGGTGCTCCAGGTCGAGCAGATGACGGGCCGCTCTCCGGCCCCGGTGGACGTCATACGCACGGCGGGGGAACACGCTCTGGCGGCCCGGTAGGAACGACTCGTTCCGCCCCCCACTCCGGTGTGCGCCCGAGCGCGCAGGCCCCCTTCGCCGGCGTCCGCCTGATGGACCTGGGACCGGTTCACGCCACCGGACGTGGGAGGATCGGTGGTGGCGGGCCGGGGCCGCGCACCCGGTCGCGCTGTCGCCGTACGCGAGGACACGCGTGCGCAGGGCAGTACCAGGCGCGAGCACTGAGGAGCACCGTTGAGCAGGTTGCGCTGGCTGACCGCGGGGGAGTCCCACGGTCCCGCACTTGTCGCGACGCTGGAGGGCCTTCCCGCCGGCGTGCCGATCACCACGGAGATGGTGGCGGATCACCTGGCGCGGCGGCGACTGGGCTATGGGCGCGGTGCGCGGATGAAGTTCGAGCGCGACGAGGTCACCTTTTTGGGCGGTGTCCGGCACGGCCTCACACTGGGCTCCCCGGTGGCGATCATGGTCGGCAACACCGAGTGGCCCAAGTGGGAACAGGTCATGGCGGCCGACCCGGTGGACCCCGAGGTGCTCGCGGGACTGGCCCGCAACGCGCCGCTGACCCGGCCGCGGCCCGGGCACGCCGACCTCGCCGGTATGCAGAAGTACGGATTCGACGAGGCGCGGCCGATCCTGGAGCGCGCATCGGCCCGGGAGACCGCGGCCCGGGTGGCGCTGGGCGCGGTGGCCCGGTCGTACCTGAAGGAGACCACGGGCATCGAGATCGTCTCGCACGTCGTCGAAGTGGCGTCGGTGAAGGCGCCGTACGGCGTGTACCCGACCCCGGCCGATGTGGAGCGGCTGGACGCCGACCCCGTGCGCTGCCTGGACGCGGACGCGTCGAAGGCGATGGTCGCGGAGATCGACCAGGCACACAAGGACGGCGACACCCTCGGGGGCGTGGTCGAGGTCCTGGCCTACGGGGTGCCCGTCGGCCTCGGCTCGCATGTGCACTGGGACCGCCGGCTCGACGCCCGGCTCGCCGCCGCGCTGATGGGCATCCAGGCGATCAAGGGCGTCGAGGTCGGCGACGGTTTCGAGCTGGCGCGGGTGCCGGGCTCCCAGGCCCATGACGAGATCATCACGACGCCCGAGGGCATCAAGCGGGCGACGGGCCGCTCCGGCGGCACCGAGGGCGGTCTGTCCACCGGTGAACTGCTGCGCGTGCGCGCGGCGATGAAGCCCATCGCGACCGTGCCCCGCGCGCTGCGGACCGTCGACGTGTCCACGGGCGAGCCGGCGCAGGCGCACCACCAGCGCTCGGACGTCTCCGCGGTCCCCGCGGCCGGCATCGTCGCCGAGGCGATGGTCGCGCTCGTCCTCGCGGACGCGGTGGCGGAGAAGTTCGGCGGCGACAGCGTGCCCGAGACCCGCCGCAACGTGCGGTCCTACCTCGACACCCTGGAGATCCGGTGAGCGCGGCGCCCGCGGTCGTCCTCGTCGGCCCGATGGGGGTGGGAAAGTCCACCGTCGGGCGGCTGCTGGCCGAGCGGCTCGGGGTCGGCTACCGCGACACGGACG
The DNA here is from genome assembly GCF_053595355.1 of Streptomyces sp. NPDC002513. NCBI lineage: Bacteria > Bacillati > Actinomycetota > Actinomycetes > Kitasatosporales > Streptomycetaceae > Streptomyces > Streptomyces sp. NPDC002513. The sequence goes on from NZ_JBSFXK010000009.1 coordinate 121,300, forward strand.
ACGACATCGTGGCCGAGCAGGGCCGGAGCATCGCGGACATCTTCGTGGACGAGGGCGAGCCCGTCTTCCGCGCGCTCGAGAAGCGGGCCGTGCGGCGGGCGGTCGGCGAACACGACGGGGTGCTGGCCCTGGGCGGCGGCGCGGTCCTCGACGAGGACATCCGCGCGCTGCTCGCCGGACAGCGCGTGGTCTACCTCTCCATGGACGTCGAGGAGGCGGTACGGCGCACCGGCCTCAACGCGGCCCGCCCGCTGCTCGCGATCAATCCGCGCCGCCAGTGGCGCGAACTCATGGAGGCGCGCCGTCATCTGTACGAAGAGGTCGCCACGGCTGTCGTGCCCACCGACGCGCGCAGCCCCGAAGAGGTGACCCAAGCCGTCCTGGACGCAGTGGAGTTGAAGGAAGCATGAGCGAGGCCCTGACGCGGATCCGGATCGGCGGCACCGCGGGCACCGACCCCTATGAGGTCCTGGTCGGCCGTCAGCTCCTGGGCGAGCTGGCCGGTTCGATCGGTGACCGGGCCAAGCGGGTCGCCGTGATCCACCCGGAGGCGCTGACCGAGACGGGCGAGGCGCTGCGTGCCGACCTCGCCGGGCAGGGCTTCGAGGCGATCGCCATCCAGATCCCGAACGCCGAGGAGGCCAAGACCGCCGAGGTCGCCGCCTACTGCTGGAAGGCGCTCGGCCAGTCCGGCTTCACCCGCACCGACGTCATCGTCGGCGTGGGCGGCGGCGCGACCACCGACCTGGCCGGGTTCGTGGCCGCGACCTGGCTGCGCGGAGTGCGCTGGATCGCCGTCCCGACCACCGTGCTGGCCATGGTGGACGCGGCGGTCGGCGGCAAGACCGGCATCAACACCGCCGAGGGCAAGAACCTGGTCGGTGCCTTCCACCCGCCCGCGGGTGTGCTGTGCGACCTCGCCGCCCTGGACTCCCTGCCGGTCAACGACTACGTCTCCGGGCTCGCCGAGGTCATCAAGGCCGGTTTCATCGCCGACCCGGTGATCCTGGACCTGATCGAGGAGGACCCGGGTGCCGCCCGGACCCCGGCCGGCCCGCACACCGCCGAGCTGATCGAGCGCTCCATCAGGGTCAAGGCCGAGGTGGTCTCCGCGGACCTGAAGGAGTCCGGCCTCCGGGAGATCCTCAACTACGGGCACACGCTCGGCCACGCGATCGAGAAGAACGAGCGGTACCAGTGGCGGCACGGCGCCGCCGTCGCCGTCGGCATGCACTTCGCCGCCGAACTCGGGCGGCTGGCAGGCCGGTTGGACGACGCCACGGCCGATCGCCACCGTACGGTACTGGAGGCCGTCGGGCTGCCGCTGCACTACCGCTACGACCAGTGGCCCAAGCTGCTTCAGACCATGAAGGTCGACAAGAAGTCCCGCGGCGACCTGCTCCGCTTCATCGTGCTGGACGGTCTGGCCAAGCCGACCGTGCTGGAGGGCCCGGACCCGGCGGTGCTGCTCGCCGCGTACGGCGAAGTGGGCCAGTAGCCCGCGCTGTCGGGCCCGAGCGTCGGGCGACTGGTTCCGCCGGGCGTCGGCTGCCTCGATTCGCCTGCGGCGACCGGCACTTCGGGCCGCCCCCGGCCGTTCACACAACGACGGCCGGGGAGGGTACCGTTCGGTGGGGAGCGGGGTGCCGCGCCCCGCCGCCGGGGTCCGTCGCCTGCCGCGAGTGAGCCGGAGGGGTGCGCCGGGGTGGCGACCGAGCCTGAGACGACGAGACGGAGTGGCACCGGATGCAGCACGCAGTGGGAGCCCCGCTGCCGCCGCCCCACCAGCCGGGGCAGAATCCGGCGACCGCCTGGTCACCGGCCGCACATCAGCCGGGACAGCCGGGCGCCCACCCGGGTCCCGCACCGTACCTCCCGCCCGTGCCCGGCTTCCCGGGCCCCCCGGTGCCGCCCGGGCCTCCGCACCCCCACCTCGCCCCGTACCACGCGCCCGCGCCGGACGCCACGGGCCAGGTCCGGCTTCCACCCGGCGCCCCGGACGGTCTGCCGGTCACGCCCCCCGCCGCGAGCACGCCGGACCCCGCGGGCACCCCGCTCGCGGTGCTGCTCATCGGTCCGGCGGGTGCGGGCAAGACGAGCGTCGCGAAGTACTGGGCCGACCACCGCCGCGTTCCCACGGCCCACATCAGCCTCGACGATGTACGCGAATGGGTGCGCTCGGGCTTCGCCGACCCGCAGTCGGGGTGGAACGACCACTCGGAGGCGCAGTATCGTCTCGCCCGCCGCACCTGCGGCTTCGCGGCCCGCAACTTCCTGGCCAACGGCATTTCGTGCATCCTCGACGACGCCGTCTTCCCGGACCGTCCGGTCGTCGGCCTCGGTGGCTGGAAACGGCATGTGGGACCGGGTCTGCTCCCGGTCGTCCTGCTGCCCGGCCTGGACATAGTCCTGGAGCGCAACGCGGAGCGCACGGGCAACCGCCGCCTCACCGACGAGGAGGTCGCCCGCATCCACGGCCGCATGGCCGGCTGGTACGGCTCCGGACTGCCGATCATCGACAACTCACAGCTCGACGTGGCGGGAACGGCCCGGGCGCTGGACGAGGCTCTGGCCCGCTCGATCGCAAGCCCGCCGCAGTGGTGAGGGGCGGGGCCGCCGTAGGGGTGACAGGGCCGGCCCGCCGTCGTGGAGATGTGGCCCGCGACGGCGGTGGCGCGTCGGGGTGGCCGCTCGACGGCCGCCCGGGGACCTGAGCCGGCCCTTGCGCCGAGAGGTGTCCCCGGCCCGGCCCCCGAGCCCCGGGGCCGCCTCCGCTGACTGCCCGGCCGCCCGTCCGGCCCCGTTGGACCGGCGACATCCGGCCACCGCTCGTAGGCTCGGGTCATGCCAGAGGTGTACGCGGCCCGCCGGGAGCGGCTGAGGGATCGCTGCAGCGCGGGTGGCAGTGCGGCGGCGCTGGTCACCCGCCCCGCCAATGTCCGCTATCTCGCGGGCGCCGCGCCCCAGGGCGCCGTCCTGCTGGTCGGCGCGGGGCAGGACGTGCTGCTGTGCGCCGGACCGCCGGACGACGAGCTGATCGACGGACGGCCCGACGAGGTGGTGCGGGTGCAGGTACTGCCGGTGTCCGGCGGCGACCCCGCCGTGGCCGGGGCCGACCTGGCGGCCGCGCAGGGCGCCGACTCCCTGGCGGTGGAGGAGCACCACCTCACGGTGGCCCGGCACCGGGCCCTGACGTCGGTCGCCCCCCGGCTGCGGCTGACCGATCTCGGCGGCGCGGTCGAGCAGCTTCGTCTGATCAAGGACGAGGACGAGATCTCCCTGCTGCGCATCGGGGCGGAGATCGTGGACCAGGCGCTGAGCGAGTTGCTGGAGTCGATCCTCGTCGGCCGCACCGAGCGGCACCTCGCCCTCGAACTGGAACGCCGTCTGATCGACCACGGCGCCGACGGGCCCGCGTTCAGCACCTCCGTCGGCACCGGCCCGAACTCCGGCCGTCCCGGTCACCGCCCCACCGACCGGCGGGTGGAGGAGGGCGATTTCCTCTCCGTCTGCCTCGGGGCCACCTATCGCGGCTACCGCTGCGAGATCGGCCGTACCTTTGTCATCGGCACCTCGCCCGCCGACTGGCAGATCGAGTTGTATGATCTCGTCTTCGCCGCGCAGCGCGCCGGACGCCAGGCCCTGGCACCCGGTGTCGCCTACCGGGATGTGGACCGCGCCGCACGTCAGGTTCTGGACTCCGCGGGGTACGGCGGCGGCCTCGCGCCGGGGACCGGGCACGGTGTGGGACTCGAAATCGACGAGGACCCGCAGCTGGCCCCGGCCGCCATGGGTAAACTGGACGCTTGCGTGCCGGTCACTGTCGAACCCGGGGTTCACCTCCCGGGCCGGGGCGGTGTCCGGATCGATGACACGCTCGTCGTGCGCCCCGAGGCGGACGGCGGACCCGAGCTACTCACCATCACGACCAAGGAGCTGCTCGCGCTGTAGCGCGCGCCCCGGGGTCGTACGTCAGTCCAGGAGATTCCGCAACCGTGGCTTCCACGAACGACCTCAAGAACGGCCTGGTGCTCAAGCTCGAAGGCGGCCAGCTCTGGTCCGTCGTCGAGTTCCAGCACGTCAAGCCCGGCAAGGGCCCGGCCTTCGTGCGCACCAAGCTCAAGAACGTGCTCTCCGGCAAGGTCGTCGACAAGACGTTCAACGCCGGTGTCAAGGTCGAGACGGCCACCGTCGACAAGCGCGACATGCAGTTCTCGTACAAGGACGGCGAGTACTTCGTCTTCATGGACATGGAGACGTACGACCAGCTGCACATCGACCCGAAGGCCGTCGGCGACGCCGCGAACTTCCTCATCGAGGGCTTCACGGCCGTCGTCGCGCAGCACGAGGGCGAGGTGCTCTTCGTCGAGCTGCCCGCCGCTGTCGAGCTGACCATCGCCGAGACGGAGCCGGGCGTCCAGGGCGACCGCTCCACCGGTGGCACCAAGCCCGCCACCCTGGAGACCGGTCACCAGATCCAGGTCCCGCTCTTCATCACCACCGGTGAGAAGATCAAGGTCGACACCCGTACCAGCGACTACCTCGGCCGGGTGAACAGCTAACCGTGGCTGCTCGTAACACGGCCCGTAAGCGCGCCTTCCAGATCCTCTTCGAGGGTGACCAGCGCGGAGCCGACGTCCTCACGGTCCTCGCGGACTGGATCCGGCTCTCGCGGACCGACACCCGGCAGCCGCCGGTGAGCGAGTACACGATGCAGCTGGTCGAGGGCTACGCGGAGCACGCGAAGCGCATCGACGAGCTGATCGCGCAGTACGCGGTGGGCTGGACCATCGACCGGATGCCGGTCGTCGACCGCAACATCCTGCGCCTCGGTGCCCACGAGCTGATCTGGGTCGATGAGACACCGGACGCCGTGGTGCTCGACGAGATGGTGCAGCTCGCCAAGGAGTTCTCCACGGACGAGTCGCCCGCGTTCGTCAACGGGCTGCTCGGCCGGCTGAAGGAACTGAAGCCGTCGCTGCGCCGCCGCGACTGAGAGCTCCGCGGACGCGCCGCGGAGCGTCCGGCCGTGTGCGTCCCGGCGTCCCTTCGGGCACGACGACGCCCTCCCTACGCCGCAGGGCCCGCAGCACGCGTGCTGCGGGCCCTGCGGCGTAGGCGAGCCCCGGGTGCGGGCCGCGCGAGCCCGGCCGCACGGGTGAGCGCCGACCGCCGGGTCACGTGCCGCCGCCCGCGAGAACGGCCGCCGGGGTGGCCCGACCGTTCTGGTCCGGCCACCCCGGCGGCACGTTTCTGCTGAGGCTGGAAGGGGGTCAGCTCTCCTCGTGTGACGCCACGGCCCGGCGCGCGTCCGCGTCCAGGACGCCCCAGCTGATCAGCTGCTCGGTCAGCACCGAGGGCGACTGGTCGTAGATCACCGCGAGGGTGCGCAGGTCGTCCTGGCGGATCGACAGCACCTTGCCGTTGTAGTCACCGCGCTGGGACTGGATCGTCGCCGCGTACCGCTGGAGCGGACCCGCCTTCTCGGTCGGCACGCCGGCCAGACGCTCCAGATCCAGGACGAGCTTCGGCGGCGGCTCCGCGGCACCGCCCGGAGTGGTCCCGGGCAGCAGTTCCTGAACCGGAACTCCGTAGAAATCCGCCAGCTCGGCGAGGCGCTGCACGGTGACGGCGCGGTCTCCGCGCTCGTACGACCCGACCACGACCGCCTTCCAGCGTCCCTGGGACTTCTCCTCCACACCGTGGAGGGAAAGGCCCTGCTGGGTGCGGATGGCCCGGAGCTTGGCCCCGAGCTGTTTGGCGTATTCGCTGGACATATAGCTCCCCGGACGAAGGCTGGTGACTCACTGTGAGGTTACGCAGCGTGACTCTGCCCCGTCAAGCCGAACGGTTCGCACCGACCCGTCCGTGCGCGGCGACGTGCGGTGACGCCGGATGGGTGACACGGGACGCCAGAGGGGTGATCGGCCGCTCCTGGCGGGCTGGTAGTCTGTATGGCGCAATTACGACGTCCTTTAAGGTCCGTCCCGTGAGACGGAGAAGGGGGTCCGTTTCGTATGGACACGCAGCATTCCGATGCGCGACCCGTCCTCGAGGGTCCTGACATCGCGCGGGTGCTCACCCGCATCGCCCACGAGATCGTCGAGCGCGCCAAGGGCGCCGACGACGTGGTGCTCCTCGGCATCCCGACCCGGGGCGTCTTCCTCGCCCGTCGGCTCGCCGTCAAGCTCGAGCAGATCACCGGCCGCACGATCCCGGTCGGCTCCCTCGACATCACCATGTACCGCGACGACCTGCGCCTGCAGCCGCCCCGTGCCCTGGCCCGCACGGAGATCCCCGGTGACGGGCTCGACGGCCGTCTCGTCGTCCTCGTCGACGACGTGCTCTTCTCCGGCCGCACCATCCGCGCCGCCCTCGACGCCCTGAACGACATCGGGCGTCCGCGCGCGGTCCAGCTCGCGGTCCTCGTCGACCGCGGCCACCGCGAACTCCCGATCCGCGCCGACTACGTCGGCAAGAACCTCCCCACGTCGCTGCGGGAGACGGTCAAGGTCCTGCTCACCGAGGAGGACGGTCGCGACACCGTGCTGCTCGGCGTGAAGCAGACCGTGGCGAGCGCGCAGCAGTAGCACTGCGGCGTACCCCTGCCGCACGCCCCGCGAGTGCGCCTCCGCACGCGCGCGCCTGCCCGAATCCTCCCGATTGATGAACTGCCTTACGGAGCCTGACAGATGCAGCGCCATCTCATCTCGGCCGCCGACCTCACCCGTGACGACGCCGTCCTGATCCTCGACACTGCCGAGGAGATGGCCCGGGTCGCGGACCGGCCGATCAAGAAGCTGCCGACCCTGCGCGGCCGCACCGTCGTCAACCTCTTCTTCGAGGACTCCACCCGCACCCGGATCTCCTTCGAGGCCGCCGAGAAGCGGCTGTCCGCGGACGTGATCAACTTCTCCGCCAAGGGATCCAGCGTGTCCAAGGGCGAGTCCCTCAAGGACACCGCCCAGACCCTGGAGGCGATGGGCGTCGACGCCGTCGTCATCCGGCACGGTGCCTCCGGAGCCCCCTACCGCCTGGCCAACTCCGGCTGGATCGACGCCGCCGTGATCAACGCCGGCGACGGCACCCACCAGCACCCCACCCAGGCCCTGCTCGACGCCTTCACCATGCGCCGCCGCCTGGTGGGCCGGGACACGGGGCTCGGCCACGACCTGGCCGGGAAGCGCATCACCATCGTCGGTGACGTGCTGCACAGCCGGGTCGCCCGCTCCAACGTCGACCTGCTGCACACCCTGGGCGCCGAGGTCACCCTGGTCGCCCCGCCCACCCTGGTGCCGGTCGGCGTCGGGTCCTGGCCCTGCGAGATCTCCTACGACCTCGACGGGACGCTGCCCAAGTCGGACGCCGTGATGATGCTGCGCGTCCAGCGCGAGCGCATGAACGCCGCCTTCTTCCCGACCGAGCGCGAATACGCGCGACGCTACGGCCTGGACGGCGACCGGATGGCGAGGATGCCCGAACACGCCATCGTCATGCACCCCGGCCCGATGGTGCGCGGCATGGAGATCACCGCCGAGGTCGCCGATTCCCGGCGCTGCACCGCCGTGGAGCAGGTGGCGAACGGTGTCTCGATCCGGATGGCGGTCCTGTACCTGCTGCTCGGCGGGGCCGTGTTCGAAACCCGGGACGCGTCCGCCCACCCCCACACCCGTACCGAGGAGAAGTAAGACAGATGAGCAAGACCCTGATCCGTGGTGCGAAGGTGCTCGGCGGTGAGCCACAGGACGTCCTGATCGACGGTGAGGTCGTCGAAGCGGTCGGCACGGGGCTGTCCGCCGAGGGCGCACAGGTCGTCGAGGCCGACGGCAAGGTGCTGCTCCCGGGCCTCGTCGATCTGCACACCCATCTGCGCGAGCCCGGCCGCGAGGACTCCGAGACCGTCCTGACCGGCACCCGGGCCGCCGCGAGCGGCGGCTACACGGCCGTGTTCGCCATGGCCAACACCTTCCCGGTCGCCGACACCGCCGGTGTCGTCGAGCAGGTATGGCGGCTGGGCCGGGAACACGGCTACTGCGACGTCCACCCCGTCGGTGCCGTCACCGTCGGCCTGGAGGGCAGGAAACTCGCCGAGCTCGGCGCCATGCACGAGTCGGCGGCCGGCGTCACCGTCTTCTCCGACGACGGCAAGTGCGTCGACGACGCGGTGATCATGCGCCGGGCGCTGGAGTACGTGAAGGCCTTCGGCGGCGTCGTCGCCCAGCACGCACAGGAGCCGCGGCTGACCGAGGGCGCCCAGATGAACGAGGGCGTCGTCTCCGCGGAGCTGGGGCTCGGCGGCTGGCCGGCGGTCGCCGAGGAGTCGGTCATCGCCCGGGACGTGCTGCTCGCCGACCACGTCGGCTCGCGCGTGCACATCTGCCATCTGTCGACCGCCGGGTCCGTCGAGATCGTGCGCTGGGCGAAGTCCCGCGGCATCGACGTCACCGCCGAGGTCACCCCGCACCACCTGCTCCTCACCGACGAGCTGGTGCGCAGCTACAACCCGGTCTACAAGGTGAACCCGCCGCTGCGCACCGAGCGCGACGTCATGGCGCTGCGCGAGGCGCTCGCCGACGGCACGATCGACATCGTCGCCACCGACCACGCCCCCCATCCGCACGAGGACAAGGACTGCGAGTGGGCCGCCGCCGCCATGGGCATGGTGGGCCTGGAGACGGCGCTGTCCGTGGTGCAGGAGACCATGGTCGACACCGGGCTGCTCGACTGGGCGGGGGTCGCCGACCGCATGTCCTTCCAGCCCGCGAAGATCGGCCGGGCCGCGGGCCACGGCCGCCCCGTCTCGGCGGGCGAGCCCGCCAACCTCACCCTCGTCGACACCGCATACCGTGGGCTGGTGGACCCCGCGGGCTTCGCCTCGCGCAGCCGCAACACTCCGTACGAGGGCCGTGAGCTGCCGGGCCGTATCACCCACACCTGGCTCCGGGGCAAGGCCACCCTCGTCGACGGGAAGCTCGCGTGACTCCTGACATCCTGCTCGCCGCCGAGAAGCAATCGGCGCACGTGACCGACTGGTCCGCTCGTATCGGCTGGCTCGTGGGGCTCGCCCTGTTCGTCGCGCTCGTCTACTGGCTGATGCGCGAGGGCTGGAAGTGGCGCGCCACCCTCCAGAGCGACCTGCCGGAGCTGCCCGCCCGCCCGTCGCCCACCACCCTCGACGGAGGCGAGCCGCCGCTGCCCGGAATGCCCGAGGAGCCCGGTCCGGCGAAACTGAGCATGAGCGGCCGCTACCACGGCTCCACGACCGCCGGGCAGTGGCTGGACCGCATCGTGGCCCACGGCCTGGGGACGCGCAGCCGGGTCGAGCTCACGCTGACGGACGCCGGCCTCGACGTCGTACGCCCCGGCGCGACCGACTTCTTCGTGCCCGCCGAGCGGCTGCGCGGGGCCCGGCTCGACAAGGGCATCGCGGGCAAGGTCCTCACCGAGGGCGGACTGCTGATCGTGACCTGGGAGCACGGCGGCAAGCTGCTCGACTCCGGGTTCCGCTCCGACCGCGCGGCCGAGCACAACGACTGGGTCGAAACCCTGAACCACATGATCAACAAGACGGAAGGCGCACGATGACGACCTCCACCAGGGGAGCCTTGAGGACTCCCGCCGTACTCGTCCTGGAGGACGGCCGGACCTTCCGCGGCCGTGCCTACGGGGCCGTGGGGGTGACCTTCGGCGAGGCCGTGTTCTCGACCGGCATGACCGGCTACCAGGAGACCCTCACCGACCCGTCGTACCACCGCCAGGTCGTCGTGATGACCGCCCCCCACGTCGGCAACACCGGTGTCAACGACGAGGACCCCGAGTCGCAGCGGATCTGGGTCGCGGGCTACGTCGTGCGCGACCCCGCGCGCGTGCCCTCCAACTGGCGCGCCAAGCGCTCACTGGACGAGGAACTGCGCCACCAGGGCGTCGTCGGCATCTCCGGGATCGACACCCGCGCGCTCACCCGCCATCTGCGCGAGCGTGGCGCCATGCGCGTCGGCATCTTCTCCGGCAACGCGCTGCCCGACGAGGGCACCATGCTCGCCGAGGTACGCCAGGCCCCCGAGATGGTGGGCGCGGACCTCGCCACCGAGGTCGCCACCAAGGAGGCCTACGTCGTCCCCGCGATCGGCGAGAAGCGGTTCACCGTCGCCGCGGTGGACCTCGGCATCAAGGGCATGACCCCGCACCGCATGGCCGAGCGCGGCATCGAGGTGCACGTGCTGCCCGCGACGGCCACGGTCGAGGACGTGTACGCCGTGAACCCGGACGGTGTGTTCTTCTCCAACGGCCCCGGCGACCCGGCCACCGCCGACCACCCCGTCTCCGTGATGCAGGCCGTCCTGGAGCGCGGGACGCCCCTGTTCGGCATCTGCTTCGGCAACCAGATCCTCGGCCGTGCGCTCGGCTTCGGCACCTACAAGCTGAAGTACGGCCACCGTGGCATCAACCAGCCGGTGCAGGACCGTACGACCGGCAAGGTCGAGGTCACCGCGCACAACCACGGCTTCGCGGTCGACGCCCCGCTCGACCAGGTGTCCGACACCCCTTACGGCCGCGCCGAGGTCTCCCACGTCTGTCTCAACGACAACGTGGTGGAGGGCCTCCAGCTGCTCGACCAGCCGGCCTTCAGCGTCCAGTACCACCCCGAAGCGGCGGCAGGGCCGCACGATGCCGCCTACCTGTTCGACCGCTTCGTATCCCTGATGGAGGGCCAGCGTGCCTAAGCGCACCGATATCCAGTCCGTCCTGGTCATCGGCTCCGGCCCGATCGTCATCGGCCAGGCCGCCGAGTTCGACTACTCCGGCACCCAGGCGTGCCGGGTCCTGAGGTCCGAGGGCTTGCGGGTCATCCTGGTGAACTCGAACCCGGCGACGATCATGACCGACCCGGAGATCGCCGACGCCACCTACATCGAGCCGATCACCCCGGACTTCGTCGAGAGGATCATCGCCAAGGAGCGCCCCGACGCCCTGCTGCCCACCCTGGGCGGGCAGACGGCCCTCAACACCGCCATCTCGCTGCACGGGAACGGCGTCCTGGACAAGTACGGCGTCGAGCTGATCGGCGCCAACGTCGAGGCCATCCACAAGGGCGAGGACCGCGACCGGTTCAAGGAGGTCGTGGAGGCGGTCCGCGGGAAGATCGGGCACGGCGAGTCCGCCCGGTCGGTGATCTGCCACTCCATGGACGAGGTGCTGGCCGGCGTCGAGTGGCTCGGCGGCTACCCGGTCGTCGTCCGCCCCTCCTTCACCATGGGCGGCGCCGGCTCCGGCTTCGCGCACGACGAGGAGGAGCTGCGCCGCATCGCCGGACAGGGCCTCACCCTCTCGCCGACCACCGAGGTGCTCCTGGAGGAGTCCATCCTCGGCTGGAAGGAGTACGAGCTGGAGCTGATGCGCGACAAGCACGACAACGTCGTGGTCGTCTGCTCCATCGAGAACTTCGACCCGATGGGCGTGCACACCGGTGACTCGATCACCGTCGCCCCGGCGATGACGCTGACCGACCGCGAGTACCAGATCCTGCGCGACATCGGCATCGCTGTCATCCGCGAGGTCGGCGTGGACACCGGCGGCTGCAACATCCAGTTCGCGGTGAACCCCGAGGACGGTCGGGTGATCGTCATCGAGATGAACCCGCGCGTCTCGCGCTCCTCCGCGCTCGCCTCCAAGGCGACCGGCTTCCCGATCGCCAAGATCGCCGCCAAGCTGGCCGTGGGCTACACCCTCGACGAGATCCCGAACGACATCACCCAGGAGACCCCGGCCTCCTTCGAGCCGACCCTGGACTATGTCGTCGTGAAGGCGCCGCGGTTCGCCTTCGAGAAGTTCCCGTCCGCCGACTCCACGCTCACCACGACCATGAAGTCGGTCGGCGAGGCGATGGCGATCGGCCGCAACTTCACCGAGGCGTTCCAGAAGGCGCTGCGCTCCCTGGAGAAGAAGGGCAGCCAGTTCACCTTCACGGGTGAGACCGGCGACAAGGCGACACTGCTGCGCGAGGCCGCCCGTCCCACCGACGGCCGGATCAACACGGTCATGGAGGCCATCCGCGCGGGCGCCACCCAGGAGGAGGTCTTCGAGGCCACCCGGATCGACCCCTGGTTCGTCGACCAGCTCTTCCTCATCAAGGAGATCGCGGACGAGCTGGCCGCCGCCGAGCGGCTGGACGCCGAGCTGCTGGCCGAGGCCAAGCGACACGGCTTCTCCGACCAGCAGATCGCCGAGATCCGGGGCCTGCGCGAGGACGTCGTGCGCGAGGTGCGGCACGCGCTGGGCGTGCGCCCGGTCTACAAGACGGTGGACACCTGCGCCGCCGAGTTCGCCGCGAAGACGCCGTACTTCTACTCCTCCTACGACGAGGAGAGCGAGGTCGCGCGGCGCGAGAAGCCCGCGGTGATCATCCTGGGCTCCGGCCCCAACCGCATCGGCCAGGGCATCGAGTTCGACTACTCCTGCGTCCACGCCTCCTTCGCGCTCAGCGACGCCGGGTACGAGACCGTGATGGTCAACTGCAACCCCGAGACGGTCTCCACGGACTACGACACCTCCGACCGCCTGTACTTCGAGCCGCTGACGCTCGAGGACGTGCTGGAGATCGTCCACGCCGAGCAGCAGGCCGGCCCGGTCGCGGGCGTCGTGGTCCAGCTCGGCGGCCAGACTCCGCTGGGCCTGGCACAGGCGCTGAAGGACAACGGCGTGCCGATCGTGGGCACCCCGCCCGAGGCGATCCACGCCGCCGAGGACCGCGGCGCGTTCGGGCGCGTGCTCGCCGAGGCCGGGCTCCCGGCGCCCAAGCACGGCACGGCCACCACGTTCGAGGAGGCCAAGGCGATCGCGGACGAGATCGGCTACCCGGTCCTCGTCCGGCCGTCCTACGTCCTCGGCGGACGCGGCATGGAGATCGTCTACGACGAGACCCGGCTCGCGTCGTACATCGCCGAGTCGACCGAGATCGGCCCGTCCCGGCCGGTACTGGTCGACCGCTTCCTCGACGACGCGATCGAGATCGACGTCGACGCCCTGTACGACGGCGAGGAGCTGTACCTCGGCGGTGTGATGGAGCACATCGAGGAAGCCGGCATCCACTCCGGCGACTCGGCGTGCGCGCTGCCGCCGATCACACTGGGCGGCTTCGACATCAAGCGGCTGCGCGCCTCCACGGAGGCCATCGCCCGGGGCGTCGGGGTGCGCGGACTGATCAACATCCAGTTCGCGATGGCAGGTGACATTCTCTACGTCCTGGAGGCCAATCCGCGGGCCTCCCGCACCGTTCCCTTCACCTCGAAGGCGACCGCGGTGCCGCTGGCCAAGGCCGCCGCCCGGATCTCGCTGGGTGCGACCCTCGCGCAGCTGCGCGAGGAGGGCCTGCTGCCGAAGCACGGCGACAGCGGCGAGCTGCCGCTGGACGCGCCGATCTCGGTCAAGGAGGCCGTGCTGCCGTGGTCGCGGTTCCGCGACATCCACGGACGGGGCGTGGACACGGTCCTCGGCCCGGAGATGCGCTCCACCGGCGAAGTCATGGGCATCGACTCCGTCTTCGGCACGGCGTACGCCAAGTCGCAGGCGGGCGCCTACGGCCCGCTGCCGACCAAGGGCCGCGCCTTCATCTCGGTCGCCAACCGGGACAAGCGGTCGATGATCTTCCCGGCGCGGGAGCTGGTCGCCCATGGCTTCGAGCTGCTCGCCACCTCCGGCACGGCCGAGGTGCTCAGGCGCAACGGCATCAACGCCACCGTCGTGCGCAAGCAGTCCGACGGCACCGGCCCGGACGGCGAGAGGACCATCGTCCAGCTCATCCACGACGGCGAGGTCGACCTCATCGTCAACACCCCCTACGGCACCGGGGGCCGCCTCGACGGCTACGAGATCCGCACGGCCGCGGTCGCCCGCTCCGTGCCCTGCCTGACGACCGTCCAGGCGCTTGCCGCCGCCGTCCAGGGCATCGACGCCCTCAACCGCGGTGACGTGGGCGTCCGCTCGCTCCAGGAACACGCGGAGCACCTGATCGCGGCCCGCGACTAGCGGCCTTCGAGGGGGACACCGGAAACGGTGTCCCGCTTCGGGGATCCGGGGGCGTTCCCCGGACGACACGGCACGAGGACACAGGAACAAGACACAGGCACATGTACAAGCTTTTCTTCCGTCTCGTTTTCACCCGGATGGACCCGGAGCAGGCCCACCACCTGGCCTTCCGCTGGATCCGCCGCGCCGCCCGCGTCCCCGTGCTGCGCACCTTCGCCGCCGCCGTCCTCGCGCCCCGCCACAAGGAGCTGCGCACGGAGGCGTTCGGGCTGCGCATGCACGGTCCGGTCGGGCTCGCCGCCGGCTTCGACAAGAACGCCGTCGGCGTCGACGGCATGGCGATGATGGGCTTCGACCACGTCGAGATCGGCACGGTGACCGGGGAACCGCAGCCGGGCAACCCCAGGAAGCGGCTGTTCCGGCTCGTCGCGGACCGGGCGCTGATCAACCGCATGGGCTTCAACAACGAGGGCTCCCTGGCCGTCGCCGCCCGCCTGGCCTCGCGTACGCCCGTCTTCCGGACCGTCGTGGGCGTCAACATCGGCAAGACCAAGGCCGTACCGGAGGCGGAGGCCGTCGCGGACTACGTGAAGTCCGCCGAGCGGCTCGCACCGTACGCCGACTACCTGGTCGTCAACGTCTCCTCGCCGAACACCCCGGGTCTGCGCGATCTGCAGGCGACCGAGGCGCTGCGCCCGCTGCTGAGCGCCGTCCGCGAGGCCGCCGACCGCACGGTCACCACCCGGCGCGTCCCGCTGCTGGTCAAGATCGCCCCGGACCTCGCCGACGAGGACGTCGACGCCGTCGCCGACCTCGCCGTGGAGCTGGGTCTGGACGGGATCATCGCGACCAACACCACCATCGCGCGCGAGGGGCTCGGGCTGGCCTGCGACCCCTCCCTGGTGAAGGAGACCGGCGGACTGTCCGGCGCGCCGCTGAAAACACGCTCTCTGGAGGTGCTGCGCCGCCTCTACGCGCGCGTGGGCGACCACGTCACCCTGGTGGGCGTCGGCGGCATCGAGAGCGCCGAGGACGCCTGGCAGCGCATTCTGGCCGGTGCCACGCTGGTGCAGGGCTACAGCGCCTTCGTCTACGAGGGGCCCTTCTGGGGCCGAGCGCTCCACAAGGGGCTCGCGGCACGCCTGCGCACGAGCCCGTACGCCACCCTCGCCGACGCGGTCGGCGCCGATGTGAGGAAGCCCGCATGACAGGTCTGGAACCCTTCGGCGCGCGTCTGCGCCACGCCATGGACGAGCGGGGCCCGCTGTGTGTCGGCATCGACCCGCACGCCTCGCTGCTGACGCAGTGGGGCCTGAACGACGACGTGGCGGGCCTGGAGCGGTTCAGCCGCACGGCCGTGGAGGCGATGGCCGACCGCGTCGCCGTCCTCAAGCCGCAGAGCGCCTTCTTCGAGCGTTTCGGGGCGCGCGGGGTCGCCGTCCTGGAGAAGACCGTCGAGGAGGCGCGGGCGGCCGGGGCGCTGGTCGTCATGGACGCCAAGCGCGGCGACATCGGCTCGACCATGGCCGCGTACGCCGAGTCCTTCCTCCGCAAGGACGCTCCGCTGTTCTCCGACGCGCTGACCGTCTCGCCCTACCTGGGCTACGGCTCGCTCAAGCCGGCCGTGGACCTCGCGCGCGAGAGCGGCACCGGGCTCTTCGTGCTCGCGCTGACCTCGAACCCCGAGGGTGGCGAGGTGCAGCACGCCGTGCGCCCCGACGGCCGGAACGTGGGCGCGACGATGCTCGCCCACCTCGCGGCCGAGAACGCGGGAGCGGAGCCCCTCGGCTCCTTCGGGGCCGTCGTGGGCGCCACGCTGGGCGATCTGTCGTCGTACGACCTCGACATGGGCGGCCCCCTCCTCGCGCCGGGGATCGGCGCCCAGGGAGCCACTCCGGCAGACCTTCCCCGGGTCTTCGGCACGGCCGTGCGCAACGTCGTGCCGAATGTGAGCCGGGGAGTGCTGCGGCACGGTCCCGACGTGGTCGCGCTCCGTGACGCCGCGGAACGCTTCGCGGAGGAGATCCGGGTCGCGGTGGCGGCCGGCTAGACACTCCGGGGCCCCCGCGGGGGTCCTCCCGGGCGTGTCCGCGGAGGCTCCCGAATCTGAATACATCCTCAAATCCGGGGCAATATGTCCAAAAAGTCCGGCTCGACAGAGGCTGACCAGGACTTTTCCGCTGTTCTCGCTGACTCCGGCGGACTTGCCCGCTAGTCTCCGACGAGAGAACGGGCAAGCGTGTTGCTCGTGGCTCCCCAGGTGTGGGGCGACTAGGTTCCTCACCGGTCCGTATCCGACAGTTCGACATCCGAGGTGACGTAGGCGTGGCTCTTCCGCCCCTTACCCCTGAACAGCGCGCAGCCGCGCTCGAAAAGGCCGCCGCGGCTCGCCGGGAGCGGGCCGAGGTCAAGAATCGACTCAAGCACTCCGGCGCCTCTCTGCACGAGGTCATCAAGCAGGGCCAGGAAAACGACGTCATCGGCAAGATGAAGGTCTCCGCCCTCCTGGAGTCCCTGCCGGGCGTGGGCAAGGTCCGCGCCAAGCAGATCATGGAGCGACTCGGGATCTCCGAGAGTCGCCGTGTGCGTGGCCTCGGCTCCAACCAGATCGCTTCCCTGGAGCGTGAGTTCGGCAGCACCGCCAGCTGAGTCCGGGGCACTCCGGGTTTGCTGGAATAATCGCTGCATGAGTGAACGTCCGCGGCTGACCGTGCTCTCCGGCCCCTCGGGGGTCGGCAAGAGCACGGTCGTCGCCCATATGCGCAAGGAACACCCCGAGGTCTGGCTCTCGGTGTCGGCGACGACCCGCAAGCCTCGCCCGGGCGAGCGGCACGGGGTCCACTACTTCTTCGTCACCGACGACGAGATGGACAAGCTGATCGCCAACGGCGAACTGCTGGAGTGGGCCGAGTTCGCAGGCCACCGCTACGGCACGCCGCGGGCCGCCGTGCTGGAGCACCTGGAGGCCGGCGTGCCGGTGCTGCTGGAGATCGACCTCCAGGGCGCCCGGCAGGTCTGTGGGTCCATGCCCGAGGCGCAGCTCGTGTTCCTGGCTCCGCCCTCCTGGGAGGAGCTGGTGCGCAGACTCACCGGACGCGGTACCGAGCCGCCCGAGGTGATCGAGCGCCGCCTGGACGCGGCCAAGATCGAACTGGCGGCCGAGCCCGAGTTCGACGAGACCCTGGTCAACACCGCGGTCGAGGACGTGGCGTCCGAGCTGCTAACCTTGATGAACGTTGTGTGATCAGGATTGTGTGATCAAGATTGTGTGATCAGGTCTGATCTTTCCCCATCTTTCGGAAGGTAGAGCGTGTCCTCTTCCATCACCGCGCCCGAGGGCATCATCAACCCGCCGATCGACGAGCTCCTCGAGGCCACCGACTCGAAGTACAGCCTCGTGATCTACGCGGCCAAGCGTGCCCGCCAGATCAACGCGTACTACTCACAGCTCGGTGAGGGCCTCCTCGAGTACGTCGGTCCCCTCGTCGACACCCACGTCCACGAGAAGCCGCTCTCGATCGCCCTGCGCGAGATCAACGCGGGTCTGCTGACCTCCGAGGCCATCGAGGGTCCGGCGCAGTAGATCCAGACGACGCGGTATGTCCTATCGTCATACCGCGACAGGTTTTTCCACAGGCCCGGCAGCATTTCTGCCGGGCCTGTGGTCTGCTCGGGGGGACGCGGGGGACGTCGCCCGCGGTGATGATGTACGTATCCGAGTCCGGGGAGAGACGGTGGACAAGCCGAAGGTCGTTCTGGGGGTCAGCGGCGGCATCGCCGCCTACAAGGCGTGCGAGCTGCTGCGCAGACTGACCGAGTCCGGGCATGATGTGCGCGTCGTGCCGACCGCCTCCGCTCTGCACTTCGTCGGCGCACCCACCTGGTCGGCGCTCTCCGGCCATCCGGTCTCCACCGAGGTCTGGGACGACGTCCACGAGGTGCCGCACGTCCGTATCGGCCAGCACGCCGACCTGGTCGTCGTGGCCCCCGCGACGGCCGACATGCTCGCCAAGGCGGCCCACGGCCTCGCCGACGACCTGCTCACCAACACCCTCCTCACCGCGCGCTGCCCGGTCGTCTTCGCCCCCGCGATGCACACGGAGATGTGGGAGCACCCCGCCACCCGGGAGAACGTGGCGACGCTGCGCCGCCGCGGCGCGATCGTCATCGAACCGGCGGTCGGCCGGCTCACCGGTGTCGACACGGGCAAGGGGCGGCTGCCCGACCCGGCCGAGATATTCGAGGTCTGCCGCCGGGTGCTGGCCCGGGGAGTGACCGAGCCGGACCTCAGGGACCGGCATGTCGTCGTCACCGCCGGCGGCACCCGCGAGCCCCTCGACCCGGTCCGGTTCCTCGGCAACCGCTCCTCCGGCAAGCAGGGGTACGCCCTGGCGCGCACGGCCGCCGCCCGCGGCGCCCGCGTCACCCTGGTCGCCGCGAACACGGACCTGCCCGATCCGGCCGGAGTGGACGTCGTGCGGGTGGGCACGGCCGTGCAACTGCGCGAGGCGGTACTGAAGGCGGCCGCGGACGCGGACACCGTGGTCATGGCGGCCGCGGTGGCGGACTTCCGGCCGGCGGTCTACGCCTCCGGGAAAATCAAGAAGAAGGACGGCCAGGATCCGGAGCCCATCGTTCTGGTCAGGAATCCGGACATCCTCGCCGAGATCTCAGCCGACCGGGCCCGCCCCGGCCAAGTGGTCGTCGGTTTCGCCGCGGAGACGGACAACGTGCTGGTGAACGGCCGCGCGAAACTGGAGCGCAAGGGCTGCGACCTGCTCGTGGTCAACGAGGTGGGGGAGCGCAAGACCTTCGGCGCCGAGGAGAACGAGGCAGTGGTGCTGGGGGCCGACGGCAGTGAGACCCCCGTGCCGTACGGCCCCAAGGAGGCACTCGCCGAGACGGTGTGGGACCTCGTGGCGGGCCGTCTGTCCTGAAGCTGTCCTGAATGCATCCTTCATCGGGAGACCCGCTCGGACCTCGGCACATTCGCGCGTGGCGACCCTGGAAAAGAGCGCGCGGCATTGGGCAGAATGCCCGTGCCGCAGGTCACAGGGCTCCCGAGAGGCGAGACAGGTGAGCCGGTGGTCGAGCGCGACCGATAAACTGTTCTCGGACGACGCCGGGCGCAGCTCCCGTCACGTCCGCCCATGATCAGCCAGCAGCCGCTGCAACCCCAGGGAGCGTTGTGTCCCGTCGCCTGTTCACCTCGGAGTCCGTGACCGAGGGTCACCCCGACAAGATCGCTGACCAGATCAGCGACACCATTCTCGACGCGCTTCTGCGTGAGGACCCGACGTCCCGGGTCGCCGTGGAGACGCTGATCACGACCGGTCTGGTGCACGTGGCCGGCGAGGTCACGACCAAGGCGTACGCGGACATCGCGACGCTGGTGCGCAACAAGATCCTCGAGATCGGCTACGACTCGTCGAAGAAGGGCTTCGACGGCGCGTCCTGCGGTGTCTCGGTGTCGATCGGCGCGCAGTCCCCGGACATCGCGCAGGGCGTGGACACGGCGTACGAGACCCGTGTCGAGGGCGACGACGACGAGCTGGACCGCCAGGGCGCGGGTGACCAGGGCCTGATGTTCGGCTACGCGACGGACGAGACCCCGACGCTGATGCCGCTGCCCATCTTCCTGGCGCACCGCCTGTCCAAGCGGCTGTCCGACGTCCGCAAGAACGGCACCATCCCCTACCTGCGCCCGGACGGGAAGACCCAGGTCACCATCGAGTACGACGGTGACAAGGCGGTCCGCCTGGACACGGTGGTCATCTCCTCGCAGCACGCGAGCGACATCGACCTCGATTCGCTGCTCGCCCCCGACATCCGCGAGTTCGTGGTCGAACCGGAGCTCAAGGCCCTGCTGGACGAGGGCATCAAGCTGGAGACGGACGGCTACCGCCTGCTGGTCAACCCCACGGGCCGGTTCGAGATCGGCGGTCCGATGGGTGACGCGGGCCTGACCGGCCGGAAGATCATCATCGACACCTACGGCGGCATGGCGCGGCACGGCGGTGGCGCGTTCTCCGGCAAGGACCCGTCCAAGGTGGACCGCTCGGCCGCGTACGCGATGCGCTGGGTCGCCAAGAACGTCGTGGCGGCGGGCCTGGCCTCCCGCTGCGAGGTGCAGGTCGCGTACGCGATCGGCAAGGCCGAGCCGGTCGGTCTGTTCGTGGAGACCTTCGGCACGGCCAAGATCGACCCCGAGAAGATCGAGCGCGCGATCACCGAGGTCTTCGACCTCCGCCCGGCCGCGATCATCCGCGACCTGGACCTGCTGCGCCCGATCTACGCCGAGACCGCCGCCTACGGCCACTTCGGCCGGGAGCTTCCCGACTTCACCTGGGAGCGCACCGACCGCGTGGAGGCACTGCGGGCGGCGACGGGGCTGTAGGCCCTCACCCGCTCGTGCACGAGGCCCGGCCCCCTTCGAGGGACCGGGCCTCGGCCCGTCACCGGCGGGCCCCGGCGCCCGGGGCGGTCCGAGACGCGCACGGCGATGTCAGTGGGGTTTGGTAAGAATGCAAGCGTGAGCAGCGGGAACGGGCAGCAGCACGGGGCGGGCGGGGGCGATGCCGGGCCGCCCGAGCAGCTTGCGCTGATCCGTGAGGCCGTGCGCCAGGCCAAAGCGCCCCGGGCCAAGCCGCGCACCTGGCGAGGGGCCGCGCTCGCCGGGGAACTGCCGGTCGCGCGCGTCCTGGTCGACAAGGGCGTGCTGCATCTGGACCGGTACTTCGACTATGCCGTGCCGGAGGAGCTGGACGCCGTGGCCCGGCCCGGGGTCCGGGTCCGGGTGCGGTTCGGGGCCGGCGCGCGGACGGTGCGCGAGGGACGGCGCGAAGGCGGCGGCCTCATCGACGGGTACCTCGTCGAGCGGGTGGCCGAGTCCGACTACACCGGGCCCCTCGCGGCGCTGGCCCAGGTCGTGTCACCCGAGCCCGTCCTCTCGCCCGAGCTGCTGGATCTCGCCCGCGCCGTCGCGGACCGGTACGCGGGCAGTGTGGCCGACGTGCTCCAGCTCGCCGTGCCGCCGCGGCACGCCCGGGCCGAGGCCATCGAGACGGGGCCGCCGCCCGCGCCGCCCGCCGCGCCGGATCCCGGATCCTGGCAGCGGTATGCGCGGGGGCCGGAGTTTCTGCGGTCCCTGGCCTCCGGCGGCGCACCGCGAGCTGTGTGGACGGCTCTGCCCGGACCGCGGTGGGCGCAGGAGATCGCGCGGGCCGTGCAGGCCACGCTCGCCTCGGGCCGGGGCGCGTTGGTCGTCGTTCCCGCGGGACGGCCCGCCGCGCGGGTCGATGCCGCGCTGCGGGCACTGATGGGGGACGGGCAGCACGCGGTCCTGACCGCCGACGCCGGGCAGGAGCGGCGGTACCGGGAGTGGCTCGCGATACGGCGCGGGGCCGTGCGGGCCGTCGTCGGGACGCGGGCCGCCATGTTCGCGCCGGTCCACGACCTCGGCCTCGTCGTCGTCTGGGACGACGGGGACCCCAGCCACAGCGACGACCACGCCCCCTTCCCGCACGTGCGCGAGGTCCTGGAGCTGCGGGCGTCGCGCGACAGGTGTGCTTTTCTGCTGGGAGGCTGGAGCTGCACCGTCGAGGCCGCGCAACTCGTCGAGAGCGGCTGGGCGGCGGCGCTCGCCGCCGACCGTGAGCAGGTGCGGTCCGCCGCGCCGCTCGTGCGGACCGTGGGGGACGGGGATCTCGCGCGGGACGAGGCGGCCAGGGCGGCCCGGCTGCCGACGCTCGCCTGGGAGGCCGTACGGGAGGGGCTGCGGCACGGCCCCGTGCTGGTGCAGGTGCCCCGGCGGGGATACGTCCCCCGGCTCGCCTGCGCCCGGTGCCGCGCGCCCGCCCGCTGCCGGCACTGCGCCGGGCCGCTGGCGGCCCAGGACGCCGGGGAGCTGCGGTGCGGCTGGTGCGGCCGGGAGGAGAGCGCTTGGCACTGCCCGGAGTGCGGCGGCTTCCGGCTGCGTGCCCAGGTGGTGGGCGCCCGGCGCACCGCCGAGGAGCTGGGGCGCGCGTTTCCGGCCGTTCCGGTGCGGACGTCGGGGCGTGAGCAGGTGCTGGACACGGTTCCGGACGTCCCCGCGCTGGTCGTCAGCACCCCGGGGGCCGAGCCGGTCGCCGAGGGCGGCTACGCGGCCGCGCTGCTGCTGGACGGATGGGCCATGCTCGGGCGGCCGGACCTGCGGGCGGGCGAGGAGGCGCTGCGGCGGTGGATCGGCGCGGGCGCGCTCGTCCGGCCGCAGTCGGCGGGCGGGACCGTGGTGGTCGTCGCCGAGCCGACGCTGCGGCCCGTGCAGGCGCTCGTACGGTGGGACCCCGTCGGACACGCGGTGCGGGAGCTGGCCGAGCGGGCCGAGCTGGGGTTTCCGCCGGTGTCGCGCATGGCGGCGGTGTCGGGACCGGCCGAGGCGGTCACGGGCTTCCTCGCCGCGGCCGGACTCCCGCCGGACGCCGAGGTGCTCGGACCGGTGCCCGTGCCGGTCACCGAGTCCGGGCGGCCGCGGCGGACCGGGGGGCCGCCGCCGGGGGAGCGGTGGGAGCGGGCGCTCATCCGGGTACCGCCCGGGAGCGGAGCGGTCCTGGCCTCCGCGCTGAAGACCGCGCTGGCGGCCCGGATGGCTCGTGGAGGAAACGGCGGGAGCGAGACGGTACGGATTCGGATCGACCCGCCGGACATCGGCTGACCGGCGGCGGGCTGGAGGCGCGGTGAGGGCGGGGGTTCGGGGGTGTGGCGGGCGGGAGCCGTCTTCGGACGGGCGTGATGCCGCCTCCGTCCTTCCGGTCGCCCCGTGATGCGCGGCGTGACCACACGGCTGCCTCCCGGTGCGGCCGGGAGGCAGGCGGAGGGCCGCTCAGCCGTTGCGCGGGCCTGGGAAGGCCGTCGACCGCACCTCGTCGCGGAGTGTGGGACTGCCCGCCGTCGGCTGCGTCGGCATCGAGCGGGCCGCGGGCACCGTGGGGAGGCCGGCGCCCACGTTCAGGGTGCGGGTGCCGGTCGGTTCCGCCGAGTGTTCGGCCTCGGTCGCTGCCTGGGCGGCGGCCCGGCGGGCGCCGTAACGGCGGTGCACCGCCTGCTTGGTGACGCCGAGTGCGGACCCCACGGCGTCCCATGAGAAGCCGAGTGAGCGGTCGAAGTCCACGGCCGCCGTGACCAGGGTCTCGACGCTGTCCCGCAGCTCCTGGGCGAGGCGGACGGTCGGGGCGGGGGCGCGTCCGTAGACGACGAAGCCCGTGGACGGGCCGGAGCGGCGCGGGCGGTAGACATTGCCCAACTGGGCGGTGAGGGTGCGCAACGCGTCCACCTGTCGTCGGACCCGCTCGATGTCCCGCACCAGCAAGTGCAGGCTGGCCCGGGCCTGGGCGTCGTGGGTTGCGTGGTCGGCCATGAACAAGCCTCTCGAACCGGCGTTGAAAGGAATCGGGCCGCGACCGCGGCCCGATGTGGTCAACTCTTTCTTGACCAACGCGCATGCGGGGCTCTGGTCACGGTGCAGGGGCGTAAGGAGATGGATGTACGCCCCCGGGTGGTGTGCGCTGTGAGAGGCATTCGCCCTGGATCGGGGTGCCCTTCGCGTCTGCGGCGCCACGGCCCCCCATAGACTGGTGCGCTATCCGTGCGCCTTCGCCCGCCGCAGTCGCCCGGGCCCCGTCCCGACTCCCGCCCGAGAGGCCGTCACCCACCCATGAGGCTTGTCTTCGCAGGTACCCCCGAGGTCGCCGTTCCCGCGCTGGACGCCCTGCTCGCGTCCGGGCGGCATGAGGTGGCGGCCGTCGTCACGCGGCCCGACGCACCGGCGGGCCGTGGGCGCAGGCTCGTCGCCAGCCCCGTCGCCGAACGGGCGGAGGAGGCGGGCATCGAGGTCCTCAAGCCGAACAGGCCTCGCGACGAGGAATTCCTCGCGCGCCTGCGGGAGATCGCGCCCGACTGCTGTCCCGTCGTCGCCTACGGGGCGCTGCTGCCCCGGGTGGCCCTCGACATCCCCACCCACGGCTGGGTCAATCTGCACTTCTCGCTGCTGCCCGCCTGGCGCGGCGCCGCCCCCGTGCAGCACTCCCTCATGGCGGGCGACGAGATCACCGGTGCTTCCACCTTCCTCATCGAGGAAGGACTGGACTCAGGGCCCGTCTACGGCACCGTCACCGAGGAGATCCGCTCCACCGACACGAGCGGCGATCTGCTCACCCGTCTCGCCTTCGCCGGTTCCGGACTGCTCGCCGCCACCATGGACGGCATCGAGGACGGAACCCTCAAGGCCGTGCCGCAGCCCGCCGACGGCGTCACGCTCGCGCCCAAGATCACCGTCGAGGACGCGCAGGTGAACTGGGCCACGCCCGCGCTCCGCGTCGACCGCGTGGTACGGGCCTGCACGCCCGCGCCCGGCGCGTGGACCACCTTCCGCGGCGAGCGGCTCAAGCTGATCCAGGTCGCGCCCGTGCCCGAGCGCACGGACCTCGCCCCGGGACAGCTCTTGGCCGGCAAGAACAACGTCTACGTCGGCACCGGTTCCCACGCCGTCGAGCTGGTATGGGTGCAGGCCCAGGGCAAGAAGCCGATGCAGGCCGCGAACTGGGCGCGCGGAGTGCGTATCGGCGACTCGGAGACCCTCGGCGGCTGACCTCCCCGTCTGCATGGTCACCCGCGGACGTACGCTGGAAGGCGCCTGTCGTCCCATACCCGGAGCACCTTTTCGTGAGTGAGCAGTCCCGTCGGCCCCGCAAGCCCGGCAAGCCCTACCGCCGTCCCCAGAAGGACCCCGTCCGCATCCTCGCCTTCGACGCGCTGCGGGCCGTCGACGAGCGGGACGCCTACGCGAACCTCGTGCTGCCGCCGCTGCTGCGCAAGGCGCGCGAGGCGGGCGACCTGGACGGACGGGACGCGGCGCTCGCCACCGAGCTGGTGTACGGGACACTGCGCCGGCAGGGGACGTACGACGCCATCCTCGCGGCCTGTGTCGACCGGCCGTTGCGCGAGGTCGACCCGCCCGTGCTCGATGTGCTGAGCCTCGGCGTGCACCAGTTGCTGGGGACACGGATCCCCAGCCACGCCGCCGTGTCCGCCACCGTCGAACTCGCCCGTGTCGTACTCGGCGACGGCCGGGCCAAGTTCGTCAACGCCGTGCTGCGCAAGGTCGCCCAGAACGACCTCGACGGCTGGCTGGAGCAGGTCGCGCCGCCCTACGACGAGGACCCCGAGGACCACCTCGCCGTCGTGCACTCGCACCCGCGCTGGGTCGTCTCCGCCCTGTGGGACTCCCTCGGCGGCGGGCGTGCCGGGATCGAGGACCTGCTGGAGGCCGACAACGAGCGGCCCGAGGTCACGCTCGTGGCCCGGCCCGGCCGCTCCACCACCGAGGAACTGCTGCACGAGGAGTCCGCGGTGCCCGGCCGCTGGTCGCCGTTCGCCGTCCGGCTCGCCGAGGGCGGCGATCCCGGGGCGGTGGAGGCCGTGCGGGAGGGCCGTGCGGGCGTGCAGGACGAGGGCAGCCAGCTCGTCGCGCTCGCCCTCGCGAACGCACCCCTGGACGGGCCCGACGAGCGATGGCTGGACGGATGCGCCGGACCCGGCGGCAAGGCCGCGCTGCTCGCCGCCCTCGCCGCCGAGCGCGGCGCCGCGCTGCTCGCCTCCGAGAAGCAGCCGCACCGGGCCGGTCTGGTGGCCAGGGCGCTCGCCGGGAACCCGGGGCCGTACCAGGTCCTCACCGCCGACGGGACCCGGCCGCCGTGGCGCCCCGGGGCCTTCGACCGGGTCCTGATGGACGTGCCGTGCACGGGGCTCGGCGCGCTGCGCCGTCGGCCCGAGGCCCGCTGGCGGCGCCGGCCCGAGGACCTCGAGGGGTTCGCGCCCCTCCAGCGGGCCCTGTTGCGGACGGCTCTGGAGTCGGTACGGGCCGGGGGCGTCGTGGGCTACGTCACCTGCTCGCCCCATCTCGCCGAGACCAGGGCCGTGGTCGACGACGTCCTCAAGCAGTACCCGAACGCCGAACTCATCGACGCCCGGCCGCTGTTGCCCGGCGTACCCGCCCTCGGCGACGGCCCCGACGTACAGCTGTGGCCGCATCTGCACGGCACCGACGCGATGTATCTGGCACTGATCCGCCGCACCGCCTGACCAGCGGGGACCGGACGGCGTGCCCGTGCCGCGGCGCGGTATTGGGGCCCGGCGGGTCCGTCAGGGCGCGGCGTTCCCGGTGTCCGGCGGGTGCCTCAGGGTGCGGCGCGGCGTTCCCGGTGTCCGGCGGGGCGGCCGTGCCGGCGCGGGACGGGGGCGCCGCCGTTCGCGGCGCGTCGCCCGTCATGGGACCGGCGCAGCCCCTCGGTGACGGACCGGGGAGAGCGGCCGGAGCCGGACATGGCAGGCTTGGGGCATGGCCGTGCAGATCAACCCCAGCATCTTGTCCTCCGACTTCGCCCGCCTCGCCGAGGAGGCGAAGGCCGTGCGCGGAGCCGACTGGCTTCATGTCGACGTCATGGACAACCACTTCGTCCCGAACCTCACGCTCGGCGTGCCGATCGTGGAGGCCCTGGCGCGGGCGACGGACACTCCGCTGGACTGCCATCTGATGATCGAGGACGCCGATCGGTGGGCGCCGCAGTACGTAGAAGCGGGTGCCGGATCGGTCACGTTCCACGCCGAGGCGGCCGGCGCACCCGTGCGGCTCGCCCGGGAGATCCGGGCCAAGGGTGCCCGGGCCTCCATGGCCCTCAAGCCCGCGACGCCCATCGAACCCTACGAGGACCTGCTGCCCGAGCTGGACATGGTGCTGATCATGACGGTGGAGCCGGGCTTCGGCGGGCAGGCGTTCCTCGACATCATGCTGCCGAAGATCCGCCGTACCCGTGAGCTGATCAGCAAGCACGGCCTCGAACTCTGGCTGCAGGTCGACGGCGGTGTCTCCGCCTCCACCGTCGAGCGCTGCGCGGAGGCGGGGGCGGACGTCTTCGTGGCCGGCTCGGCGGTGTACGGAGCGGCCGACCCGGCCGCGGCGGTACGTGCATTGCGCACGCAAGCGGAGGCGGCGACGGCCCGGGCGTCCTGGGCGTGCGACGACTGAGCCAACGGAACCTGAACGCCGACCTTCCGGGCTGATCGAGTCCGCCGGATCTGCAAGGATGAACGGCGAATGCAGAGTGTGAACAGCAGTGAGGAGATGGCCGTGTCGGGTATGTCGGCGGGCCGGTCAGCCATGCGGATGGGACCCGCTGAGCTGGTGCAGGCGGCGGCCATGGCCCGTCGCTTCTATCTCGAGGGCAAGTCCAAGATCCAGATCGCGGAGGAGTTCGGCGTCAGCCGCTTCAAGGTGGCCCGGGTCCTGGAGACCGCCCTCGAACGGGATCTCGTACGGATCGAGATCCGGGTGCCGGCCGAGCTGGACGCGGAGCGTTCCGACGCGCTGCGAGCCCGCTACGGCCTCAGGCACGCCGTCGTGGTCGAGTCCCCGGCCGAGGCCGAGGAGTCGCCCGACCCGGAGAACCTCGGGGAGGTGGCCGCCGACCTGCTCGGCGAACTGGTGACCGAGGGCGATGTGCTGGGGCTCGCCTGGGGCCGGTCGACCATCCACATGGCGGCCGCCCTGAACCGGCTGCCACCGTGCACGGTGGTGCAGCTGACCGGCGTGTACGACGCCGGGACCGCCGAGCGCGGTTCGGTGGAGGCCGTCCGCCGCGCCGCCCAGGTCTCCGGCGGAGACGCGCACCCCATCTACGCGCCGATGCTGCTGCCGGACGCGGCCACCGCGGCGGCGCTGCGCAACCAGACGGGGATCGCCCGCGCCTTCGAGTACTTCGACAAGGTCACGGTCGCCTGTGTCTCCATCGGCTCCTGGGAGCCGGGCATCTCGACGGTGCACGACATGCTGAGCGACGAGGAGCGGGCGCACTACGCGTCCCTCGGTGTCGCCGCCGAGATGTCCGCGCTCCTGTTCGACTCCGAGGGACGCCGGGTCGGACGGGACCTGGGGGAGCGGTGCATCACCGTCAAGGCGGACCAGTTGCGCCGTATCCCCGAGGTCGTCGCGATCGCGGGCGGGCAGCGCAAGGCGGCCGCCATCGACGCGGTGCTGCGCTCCGGGCTCGTCACCAGCCTGGTGACGGACACATCGGCGGCGGACTACCTGATGACGGCGGGTCCGACGCCGACCCCGGCCCTGCACCGGGCGGACCCCGACGGACCCTGACGGGTCCGTCGGCCGGGCGCGGTCCCACAGGGGCTGACGCCCGGGCGGGGTCCCGCGGGGCCGACGGCCGGACGCGGGTGACGGCCGTGGCGATGCCGCGCCCCGCCGACGCGGTACGTCCGTCCCCCGCGCGCTGATGCGTTCGGCACGACACTGACGCACCACCCGGCTGCTTGTCACCGGCGGTGCGGCGCGGTGTACTACATCGACGATCACATCGACCATCACCACAACGCGTTCAGGGCGGTGCTGAGATGACCGACGACCTGGCCGGTGGGCTCGTGGTCACGCTGGACCTCGACGGCGTCGCCGACAAGGCCGCCTTCATGGAGCGGGTCGCGCTCGCCCTGGAACTCCCGGAGTGGTTCGGCCGCAACTGGGACGCCCTCGCCGACTCACTGACCGACCTCACCGTCTGGCCCGCCGGTGCCGCGGAGCGGGGTCTGCTGCTCGTCGTGCGGGGCTGGCGGGCGTACGCGAGCGAGCGGCCCGAGGAGTGGCGGATCGCCGAGGGGCTGTTCTCCGAGGCCGTGGACGGCACCCCGGAGCTCACCGTGGCGCTCGCGCTCGGATGATCCCACGAAGGCCCTGTGACCTGCCTGGATGATCTGTCCGGGACCGTACATTCCCGGGCATGGGACAATGAAGTACGTGCTCTTCCCCCTGGCTGACCTGTCGGGGGCCGCCATTGATCGACTGGGATGTGCAGCACGTGCGTTTCCTCAACGGCATCCAGCCTTCCTACGACCTGACGTACGACGATGTGTTCATGGTGCCGAGCCGTTCCGCGGTCGGCTCCCGGCAGGGCGTGGACCTCACCTCCCCGGACGGGACGGGCACGACGATCCCGCTGGTCGTCGCCAACATGACCGCGATCGCCGGCCGCCGTATGGCGGAGACCGTGGCCCGGCGCGGGGGACTGGTCGTCATTCCGCAGGACATCCCGATCGACGTGGTCACCGACGTCGTCTCCTGGGTCAAGAGCCGCCATCTGGTGCTGGACACCCCGATCGTGCTCGCCCCGCACCAGACCGTCGCCGACGCCCTGGCGCTGCTGCCCAAGCGCGCGCACAACGCGGGCGTGGTCGTCGACGCGGAGCACCGGCCGATCGGTGTGGTCACCGACACGGACCTCTCCGGCGTGGACCGCTTCACCCAGCTCGAAGTGGTCATGTCCAGGGACCTGCTGCTGCTCGACGCGGCCATCGACCCGCGTGAGGCGTTCAACGTCCTCGACGGCGCCAACCGCCGCTACGCGCCCGCCGTGGACCAGGAGGGCAGGCTCGCCGGCATCCTCACCCGCAGGGGCGCCCTGCGCGCCACGCTCTACACGCCGGCCACCGACGCGACCGGCAGGCTGCGCATCGCCGCCGCCGTCGGCATCAACGGCGATGTCGCCGGGAAGGCCAAGCAGCTGCTCGACGCGGGTGTGGACACCCTCGTGATAGACACCGCGCACGGCCACCAGGAGTCGATGATCAACGCCATCAGGACGGTGCGGGCACTGGACCCGCAGGTGCCGCTGGTGGCGGGCAACGTCGTCGCCGCCGAGGGCGTGCGCGACCTGATCGAGGCCGGCGCGGACATCGTCAAGGTCGGTGTGGGTCCCGGCGCCATGTGCACCACGCGGATGATGACCGGCGTCGGCCGGCCCCAGTTCTCGGCGGTGCTGGAGTGCTCGGCCGAGGCGCGGAAGTACGGCAAGCACGTGTGGGCCGACGGCGGTGTCCGCCACCCGCGCGACGTCGCCATGGCACTGGCGGCCGGTGCGTCCAACGTGATGATCGGTTCGTGGTTCGCGGGCACCTACGAGTCCCCGGGCGACCTGCAGCAGGACGCGGGCGGCCGGCTCTACAAGGAGTCGTTCGGCATGGCGTCGGGGCGCGCGGTCCGCAACCGCACGTCGGAGGAGTCGTCGTACGACCGGGCCCGCAAGGCGCTGTTCGAGGAGGGCATCTCGACCTCCCGTATGTTCCTCGACCCGGGCCGCCCGGGCGTCGAGGACCTGATCGACTCGATCATCGCGGGCGTCCGCTCCTCCTGCACCTACGCGGGCGCCGGCTCCCTGGAGGAGTTCGCCGAGCGGGCCGTCGTGGGCATCCAGAGCGCGGCGGGCTACGCGGAGGGCAAGCCGCTGCACGCGAGCTGGAACTGACGTCAGTCGCCGTGCCGCCCGCGCCGGGCAGCCCCTCGGCCGTCACCTGGGTGGTCTGCGGAGTCTGGACGGCCGTCGGGCTCGTGTTCTACTTCGTGTATGGCCACCGGCGCTCCCGGCTGGCCGCCGCGGAGCCCGCGGCGCCCGCAGTCACCGCACAGAAGTGAACCACCCGCCGTGCTGAACGATCTCGACGAACGCATCGTCCACGCCCTCGCCGAGGACGCCCGCCGCTCCTTCGCGGACATCGGGCAACAGGTCGGCCTGTCCGCGCCCGCCGTGAAGCGGCGGGTGGACCGGCTGCGCGCCACCGGTGCGATCACCGGGTTCACGGTCCGTGTGGACCCGGCGGCGCTCGGCTGGGAGACCGAGGGGTTCGTCGAGATCTACTGCCGGCGCAACACCTCGCCGGAGACCATCCGGCGGGGCCTGGAGCGCTACCAGGAGGTCGTGGCCGCCTCCACCGTCACCGGTGAGGCGGACGCGATCGCGCAGGTCTTCGCCTCGGACATGCGCCACTTCGAGCGCGTGCTGGAGCGCATCGCAGGGGAGCCGTTCGTGGAACGCACGAAGTCGGTGCTGGTCCTGTCGCCGCTGCTGCGCCGGTTCTCCGCGGGGTCGCCGACCTGAGGCGGCCCGGCTGTCGGCCGGTGGCGCGACCACGACCGCGCGGAACCCAGCCGCGAGGTCGGTGTCAGTGGCGCGGAGTACGGCACGGACACCACTGATGGCCGACCCGGAGGGCAACTGCGTGGCCGCCGCCTCCGGCTGAGCGTCCACCGCCCGGCCGGTCACCCCGCGGTCTTGCGGGCCAGCGCGTTGTTCCCGATCGAGTTGTGCACGCTGAAGCTCACGGCGTCCGAGCGGTAGCGGTCGTCCGACCACTCCACCGGGCGCCCCTCACGGGTGGTCGTGACCCGGCGGACCCGCAGCAGCGGGCCGGCCCGGCGGACGCCGAGCAGTTCGGCGTCCTGGGCGCCCGCCGCGACGGCGTCGATGATGTGCTCGCCGTAGGCGAACACCAGGCCCGAGTCCTCGTAGAGCCGCTGGGTGACGGAGGGGCAGTCCGGCTCGATGGACTCGACCGCGGGGGAGATCCAGTCGGCGTACACCGTGCGCTCCAGCAGCACGGGCTCGCCGTCCAGCCCGCGCACCCGCAGGACGTGCAACACCGGTGTGCGCTCGGGCAGATGGAGCCGTACCGCGTCCTCCTTGGTCGCCGGCCGGTACTCCTGCGTCACCACGTGTCCGGTCGCCTCCCGGCCCATGGCGCGGGCCCACTGCGCGAAGCTGCGCAGCTCCGCGAAGCTCTGGCTGCGGCGGCTGGCCAGGACCACCCGGCGGGCGCCCTGGCGGGACCCGATGAGCCCCTCGGCGGTCAGGGCCGCGACCGCCTGGCGGACCGTGCCGCGCGAGACTCCGTGGTGGGCCGCGAGGTCCGTCTCCGTGGGCAGCAGACTGCCCACCGTGTACTCCTCGCGGTCGATCGCCCGCCGCAATGCGTCGGCGATCTCCTCGTGTCGCGCCGCCATGCTTCCCCTTGGAGTCGGCTGGTGTTCACAGAGTGGCCAGCGTAATCGAGGCCTGGGCGCGATCTTCCCTCGTCGGGATTGTGCAGGCAAGAGGCGTTCAGGGTTTCGCCGGTGTTTACGAAGAGGACATCGGGGACGGGCGTACTAGGGGTGACTTGTTCAGACAAGTTGAGCAAGTTCTCCCGCCCCCAGTTTCACCGCTCGCGCGCACTCCTGGAGAGACAGTGACCGTGTTCCTGCCGAGAACCGCCGTCCTCACCGGTGGCCTCGCCGTCGCCGCCGCACTCGCCCTCAGCGCCTGTGGCGCCGCCCCCGACAACGCGTCGACCGCCGCGGACGGCAAGAGCGCGGCCACCGCGACCTCAGCCGCGGACCTCGGCGGCCTCGACGCCCTCGTGAAGGCGGCCAAGAAAGAGGGTACGCTCCACGCGATCGCCCTGCCCCGCGACTGGGCCAACTACGGCGCCCTGATCGACGGCTTCCAGCAGAAGTACGGCATCAAGGTGCAGGTCGAGAACCCGGACGGCGCCAGCCAGGACGAGATCAACGCCGTCACCTCCCGCAAGGGCCAGGACCGGGCCCCCGACGTCCTCGACCTCGGCAGCTCCTTCGCGCTGAGCGCCGCCCAGCAGGGCCTGCTCGCGCCGTACAAGGTGACCGGATACGCCGACATCCCCGAGGGCCAGAAGGACCCGCAGGCCCGCTGGTACAACGACTACGGCGGCTACATCTCCATCGCCTGCGACGCCAAGCGCGTCAAGGAGTGCCCCACCACCTTCAAGGACCTCCTCAAGCCGCAGTACAAGGGCCAGGTCGCCCTCAACGGCAACCCCACCAAGTCCGGTTCGGCCTTCGGCGGCGTCTACGCGGCCGCGCTCGCCGGCGGCGGCTCCTTCGACGACATCCAGCCCGGCCTCGACTTCTTCGCCAAGCTGAAGAAGAACGGCAACTACACGCCCGTCGAGTCGACCCCGGCCACCATCGAGAAGGGCGAGACCCCGATCAGCATCGACTGGGACTACCTGAACGCCGGCTACGCCGACGAGTTCAAGTCCAAGGGCATCGACTGGAAGGTCGCCATTCCCACCGACGGCCAGTACGCCCAGTACTACTCGCAGGCCATCACCAAGGACGCCCCCCACCCGGCGGCCGCCCGCCTGTGGCAGGAGTACCTCTACAGCGCCGAGGGCCAGAACCTCTGGCTCAAGGGATACGCCCGCCCCGCGCTGATGCCCGCCCTGGAGAAGGCCGGCACGCTCGACGCGACCGCCGCGGCCAAGCTGCCGAAGGTCTCCGGCACGCCGTCCTTCCCGACGGAGGTCCAGCAGAGCAAGGCCAAGACGGTCATCGCGCAGGGCTGGGGCAAGGCCGTCTCCGGATGACCGCCGTCCTCACCGAGGCCGAGGTGGCGCCCGCCGCTGCTCCGCAGCAGCGGCGGCGCCGCGTCTCCGGCTCGCTCGCCGTCCTCCCGCTGCTCGTCTTCACGGCCGTCGCCTTCGGGGTGCCCGCCCTGGCCATGCTGAACGGCGCCTTCAGCGTCAAGGACCCGACGACGGGCGCCACGTCCTACGGCACCGCCAACCTGACCCTGTCCCTGCACGGCGCCTACCTCACCGCCCTGCTCGGCAGCGTGAAGCTGTCCGCCGTCTGCGCCGCCCTCGGCACCGTCCTCGGGTTGCTGCTCGCCCAGGCCGTGGTGACCTCCCGCTTCCGCGCCCTGCGCGAGGCCGTGCTCACCGCGTCCGGCGTCCTCGCCAACTTCGGCGGTGTCCCGCTGGCCTTCGCCTTCGTCGCCACCCTCGGCAACTCCGGTGTGGTGACCCGCCGTCTGGGGCTCGCCGACAAGGGCTGGAGCCTCTACAGCTTCTGGGGTCTGGTCATCGTCTACCTGTACTTCCTGATCCCGTTGATGGTCCTCACCATCACCCCGGCGCTGGAGGGCCTGCGCACGCAGTGGCGGGAGGCCGCGCAGAACAACGGTGCCACCACCGTCCAGTACTGGCGCCATGTGGCCCTGCCGGTGCTGGGGCCCTCGCTGCTCGGCGGACTCGTGCTGCTCTTCGGCAGCGCCTTCTCCGCGTACGCCACGGCCGCGGCCATGGTGGGCAGCGCGGTGCCGCTGGTCACCCTGCAGATCGCCGACGCCCTCTCCGGCAACGTCCTGGTCGGCCAGGAGAACGTGGCGCTCGCCCTCAGCCTCGACATGGTCGTGGTCGCGGGCCTGGTCATGGCCGTGTACCTGCCCCTGCAACGACGGAGTGCCCGATGGCTCGCCTGAACCTGTGGCGCTGGGGCGTCCTCACCCTGGCCGGTCTGTACTTCCTGGTCCCGCTCGCCGCTTCCGTGGTCTTCACGGTGGACGTGCCCGGCCAGGGCATCACCGGCGACGCCTACCGCCAGATCCTCTCCACCCCCGGCTTCGGCTCCGGCCTGCTGCTGTCGCTGGAGCTGGCCGCCGCCACCATCGTCGTGGTGCTGCTGCTGATGGTGCCCGCCACCGTCGCACTGCGGCTCGACGCGCCCCGGCTGCGGCCGGTCGTCGAGGTGGTCTGCTCGCTGCCACTGGTCGTCCCGCCGATCGCGTTCGTCGCGGGCATCGCCACGGTCCTGAAGTGGGGACCCGACCACCTCTCCCGCACACCGCTGTTCCAGACGTTCGTGGCGATCCAGAACCAGGACTTCCCCGTCGTGCTCGTCCTCGCCTACGTCGTGATGGCGCTGCCGTTCGTGTACCGGTCCCTGGACGCGGGCCTGCGGGCCATCGATGTGCGCACCCTCATGGAGGCCGCGCGCAGCTGCGGGGCGAGCCGGACCCAGGCGCTGGTCCAGGCGGTGCTGCCCAATCTGCGCGGGGCGCTGCTGAACGCCTCCTTCCTCACGCTGGCGCTCGTCCTCGGCGAGTTCACCGTCGCCCAGCTCCTGGGCTTCACCCCCTTCGCCGTGTGGATCTACAGCGTCGGCGGCTCCCAGGCCCAGCTGTCCGTCGCCGTTTCCGTGCTCAGCCTGTTCGTCACCTGGGCCCTGCTCCTCTCGCTCGCCGTCTTCGGCGGGCGCTCCCGAACCGCCGCCAAGGGATGACCCACATGACCCTCGACCAGGCCGCCCCGCGCGTTGCGGCCGTATCCCGCGACCACGCCGCGACCGTCGAATTCCGCGCCCTGCGGCGGGAGTTCGGCCCCACCGTGGCCCTCGACGGACTCGACCTGAGCGTGAGGCCCGGCGAGCTCCTCGCCCTGCTGGGCCCGTCCGGCTGCGGCAAGACCACCGCGCTGCGCATGCTCGCCGGTTTCGAGCACCCCGACTCCGGGGCGGTACTCGTCGACGGCGAGGACGTCACCCGCGTCCCGGCGCACCGCCGCGACGCCGGGATGGTCTTCCAGTCGTACAGCCTCTTCCCGCACCTGAGCGCGCTCGACAACGTGGCGTTCGGGCTGCGCATGCGCAAGGTGCGCACCGCGCAGCGGCGCGCCCGCGCCGCCGAACTGCTCGACCTGGTCGGCCTCGGCGACAAGGCCGAGCGCTTCCCGCACCAGCTCTCCGGCGGACAGCAGCAGCGCGTCGCCCTGGCCCGGGCGCTCGCCCTGCGCCCGCGCGTCCTGCTGCTCGACGAGCCGCTCTCCGCGCTCGACGCCAAGGTGCGGCTCACCCTCCGCGAGGAGATCCGCCGCCTCCAGCAGGAACTCGGCATCACCACCCTGTTCGTCACCCACGACCAGGAGGAGGCCCTGTCCATGGCGGACCGGGTCGCGGTGATGCGCGCCGGACGGCTCGAACAGTGCGCCGCCCCGGCCGAGTTGTACGGCCGCCCGGCCACCGCCTTCGTCGCCGAGTTCGTCGGCACGATGAGCCGGATCCCGGGACGGCTGTCCTCGGGCACCGTCGAGGTGCTCGGGCAGCGGCTGCCCGTCGACGGGGACGTGCCCGCCGCGACCGAGGTGGACGTGCTGGTGCGGCCCGAGTCGGTCCGGGTGACCGCGGACGACAAGGGAGAGGCACGCGTGACCGCCACCGCGTTCCTCGGCGCCACGGTCCGGCTGACCGTGCGCCTCGCCGACGCCACCGAGGTGAAGGCCGACCTGCCCGCGTACGACGCGGCCGCGCTGAGCGCCGGTGCCGCCGTGACGGTGACGCTGGGGGAGCGTCCCGTGCTGGTCGCCGAGCGCGCCCGCTGACGCCCGCCTTCCCCGTATCAACGCCTTCCCCCCACACAGGAAAGAGAGAACCGTGACCCGATGCCCGCTCCAGGCCGTCCTGTTCGACATGGACGGCACGCTCGTCGACACCGAGCGACTGTGGTGGGAGGCGGTGGAGCGGGTCGCGGCCGGACTCGGCCGCGCGCTGGACGCCGACGACCAGCCGGAGGTGCTCGGCCGTCCCGTCGAGCACACGGCCGACTGGCTGGCCTCGCTCACCGGCGTCCCGGCCGCCGGTATCGCCGCCGAGCTGCACCGTGAGTTCGCCGACCGGGTCCGGGACGGCGTCGTGCCCCGCCCCGGCGCGCTCGGCCTGCTGGACGCCCTCGCCCGCGACGGCATCCCCACCGCGCTGGTGACCGCCTCCCCGAGGGCCGTCACCGACACCGTCCTCGACGTGCTGGGCGCCGAACGCTTCGCGGTCTGCGTCACCGCCGACGACACCGAGCGCACCAAGCCCGCCCCCGACCCGTACCTGGCAGCGTGCCGTGCGCTCGGCGTGGACCCGGCCGGCTGTGTGGCCGTGGAGGACACCCCGACCGGGGTCGCCTCCGCCGAGGCGGCGGGTTGCGTGGTGCTCGCCGTACCGTCGCTCGCACCGATCGACGCGGCGCCCGGGCGGACCGTGCTGGCCAGCCTGGAGGAGGCCACACCGGAGCGACTGCGGTCCCTGCTGTCGGACGAACTGCGAGTGATGAGCTGAACCTGCGACGCGGCGGCAGCATGGCCGACGACCACCGGGCCAAGCGGCTCACGGCCGTCCCGGAGACGGGGGCCGACGCGGGCGTCGCCCCAGGGTGCGAGGCCGACGCCCGGACGACCCACCGGGACCGCACCGCGTACGGGCCGTACACATCTGCCGCCGGGCCGCCGCGCCGAGGGCGCCCCGGCGGCCGCCCCGGAGCTGCCGCGCGAGATCGGTCAGCTGCCGCGCGAGCTGTGAGCCCGGGAGTCCCGGGGCCGGCACGGGCGTGAACGCCGCGCGGTAGCGCCCGTCCCCCCGCACCTCGCCGGCCGCAGGGCGGTTCCGGTGGCACGCAACGAATCGCCGGGCGACCCGCCGTGCACGCAATGATCCGCTCACCGGCGCGCAACAGCTCCTCCTTGTCCGGCCGAGGGCGCCGACCGTACCGTCTAAGTGGCCCCCCAAACCCTTCCGCACCGGTGGAGAACACGCATGCGCACCGCCCTGCTCCAGAGCTCCGGCCGCCCCGGCTCGGTCCCCGAGAACCTCACGGTGCTCGACGAGGCCGCGGGCCGCGCCGCCGCCGCGGGAGCCGGGCTGCTGATCGCGCCGGAGATGTTCCTCACCGGATACGCGATCGGCGACGCGATCACCCGGCTCGCCGAGCCGGCCGACGGCGACTCCGCGGACGCGATCGCGGCCATCGCCTCCCGGCACGGCCTGGCCATCGCCTACGGCTACCCGGAGCGGGACGGCGGGACCGTCTTCAACGCCGTCCAGCTCCTCTCCGCCGACGGCACCCGCCTCGCGAACTACCGCAAGACCCACCTCTTCGGCCGCTTCGAGCGTGACCACTTCACCCCGGGCGACCAGCCGGTCGTCCAGGCCGAGCTGGACGGCCTGCGCATCGGCCTGATGATCTGCTACGACGTCGAGTTCCCGGAGAACGTCCGCGCCCACGCCCTGGCCGGCACCGACCTCCTCGTGGTGCCGACGGCCCAGATGCATCCGTTCGAGTTCGTCGCCGAGTCCCTCGTGCCGGTGCGGGCCTTCGAGAGCCAGATGTACATCGCCTACGTCAACCGGGTCGGTCAGGAAGGGGAGTTCGAGTTCGTCGGGCTGTCCACCCTCGCCGGGCCCGACGGGGTCGCCCGCGCCCGGGCCGCCCGCGTCGAGGAACTCGTCCTCGCCGACGTCGACCCCGCCCACCTCGCCGCCTCCCGCGAGGCCAACCCGTACCTCGAGGACCGCCGCCCCGGCCTGTACGGGTCCCTCGTCTGACCTCCGCAGCCTTCCCCCGAGCACGTTCCGCGCAAGGAGTCCGTACCCCATGACGTCCACGGTGCCCAACGCCGTCGAGCACGCAGACGAGCAGCAGCCGCCGATCACCATGTTCGGCCCGGACTTCCCGTACGCCTACGACGACTTCCTCGCCCACCCGGCGGGCGTCGGCCAGATACCCGCGACCGAGCACGGCGCCGAGGTCGCCGTCATCGGCGGTGGCCTGTCCGGCATCGTGGCCGCCTATGAGCTGATGAAGATGGGCCTCAAGCCCGTCGTCTACGAGGCCGACAAGATCGGCGGCCGGCTGCGCACCGTCGGCTTCGAGGGCTGCGACCCGTCGTTGACCGCCGAGATGGGCGC
This sequence comes from Streptomyces sp. NPDC002513, assembly GCF_053595355.1. Taxonomy (NCBI): domain Bacteria; kingdom Bacillati; phylum Actinomycetota; class Actinomycetes; order Kitasatosporales; family Streptomycetaceae; genus Streptomyces; species Streptomyces sp. NPDC002513. Next base: position 159,719 of record NZ_JBSFXK010000009.1, read on the forward strand.
CATGCGCTTCCCGCCGTCCTCCACGGCGCTCCAGCACTACATCGACCTGGTGGGTCTGCAGACCGAGCCGTTCCCCAACCCGCTCGCCGAGGCCACCCCCTCGACCGTCGTGGACCTCAAGGGCGAGAGCCACTACGCCGAGACCCTCGACGACCTGCCGCAGGTCTACCGCGACGTGGCGAACGCGTGGAACGCCTGCCTGGAGGAGGGCGCCGACTTCTCCGACATGAACCGCGCGATGCGCGAGCGCGATGTGCCGCGCATCCGCGAGATCTGGGCGAAGCTCGTCGAGAAGCTCGACAACCAGACGTTCTACGGCTTCCTCTGCGACTCCGAGGCCTTCACGTCGTTCCGGCACCGCGAGATCTTCGGCCAGGTCGGCTTCGGCACCGGCGGCTGGGACACCGACTTCCCGAACTCCATCCTGGAGATCCTCCGGGTCGTCTACACCGAGGCCGACGACCACCACCGGGGCATCGTCGGCGGCTCCCAGCAGCTCCCGCTGCGCCTGTGGGAGCGCGAGCCCGAGAAGATCGTGCACTGGGCCCACGGGACGTCCCTGAAGTCCCTGCACGAGGGCGGCGAGCCCCGGCCCGCCGTCACCCGGCTGCACCGCACCGCCGGCAACCGGATCACCGTCACCGACGCACACGGCGACATCCGCACCTACCAGGCGGCGGTCTTCACCGCCCAGTCCTGGATGCTGCTGTCCAAGATCGACTGTGACGACGCGCTGTTCCCGATCGACCACTGGACGGCGATCGAGCGCACCCACTACATGGAGTCCAGCAAGCTCTTCGTGCCGGTGGACCGGCCGTTCTGGCGGGACAAGGCCGTCGACGACAAGGGCGTTCCGACGGGCCGGGACGTCATGTCGATGACGCTCACCGACCGGATGACCCGCGGCACCTACCTGCTGGACAACGGCCCGGACCAGCCCGCCGTCATCTGCCTGTCCTACACCTGGTGCGACGACAGCCTGAAGTGGCTGCCGCTGTCCGCGAGCGAGCGGATGGAGGTCATGCTGAAGTCGCTCGGCGAGATCTACCCGACGGTCGACATCAGGAAGCACATCATCGGCAACCCGGTGACCGTCTCCTGGGAGAGCGAGCCCTACTTCATGGGCGCGTTCAAGGCCAACCTGCCCGGCCACTACCGCTACCAGCGGCGCCTGTTCACGCACTTCATGCAGGACCGGCTGCCCGCCGACAAGCGGGGCATCTTCCTCGCCGGCGACGACATCTCCTGGACGGCCGGCTGGGCCGAGGGCGCCGTGCAGACCGCGCTCAACGCCGTGTGGGGTGTGATGCACCACTTCGGCGGCGCGACCGACCCGGCCAACCCCGGCCCGGGCGACGTCTACGACGAGATCGCGCCGGTGGAGCTACCGGAGGACTGAGAGCTCCGAACACAATGGGCGCCCGGCTCGCACTCCGTTCGGAGCTCTGAGCCGGGCCCCGGCGCACCGACGGCGGGCGGGCGGCCGGTCAGACGCCGGCCGCCCGCGCTGTCGTGTAGACCTCGGCGGCCACGTCCTTCAGCTCCTGCGCGTCCCGGACCGAGCCCTGAAGGTCGATGAGGATCTCGTCGAGGCCCACCTCGGCGTGGGCCGCCAGGTCCTCCACGATCTGATCGACGCTGCCCTGGAAGGGGCCCCGGTCCGGGCCGGCGTACGCCTTCGCCGAGTACACGGCGTTGGCGCGCAGCACCGTCTGCAGCGGCTCGACACGGCCCTGCTCGGCGGCCAGGTCCCGCAGGGCGCGCCACTGCCCGGCCAGCGCCTCGGCGCCGAGGCCCACCGGCATCCAGCCGTCGGCCTTGTCGACGAGCCGCCGCAGGGCCCGTTTGTTGGTCGCCGCCAGCAGGAGGGGGATCGGCCGGGCCGGCTTGGGCGCGACCACCGCCGAGGAGATCCTCGTGAGCCCGCCCTCGTAGGAGACCGGGTCCGGGCCCCAGACGGCACGGCAGACATCGATGATCTCGTCCATGACCCGGCCGCGCTCCTCGAACGGGCGGACCCCGGCCGCCGCGTACTCGTCGAGGGACCAGCCCGTGCCCAGGCCCGCCACCACCCGGCCGCCGCTCGCCGCGTCCAGGGAGGCGAGCGCCTTGGCGAGCTGGAAGGGGCCGTGCAGGGGAGCCACCAGCACACTGGTGCCGAGCCGGACGCGGCGGGTGGCGGTGACGGCGAGGGCGAGCGTGACCAGGGGCTCGGCCACCCCGCGGTAGCTGTCCGGCCAGGGCAGGCCCTCGACGCCGTACAGCCCCTGGGTCGTGGACTCGGGGAACAGGGCCCGCTCGTACACCCACAGGCTGTCGTAGCCCATCTCCTCGGCGGCGTGCGCGACGTCCGGCACGTCCCGCCCGATGGCGTACTGCTTGTTCTGGGGGAGGCCGAGGCCGAGCCGGGTCGCCATACCTTTGCTCCTTCGCCGTGGTTGGGCCGCCCGGTCAACGTACAGCGGCCGCCGGGTACGTCCCGGCGCGACAGGCGCGGATGGCCGGATCAGTGCGGCAGCGGTGTGAGCAGCATCCGGCTCGCGAATCCCACCGCCGCGTCGAGCCGGCCCCCGAACTCCTCGGCCACGTCCGGCAGGTGCCGCAGCGCCCACAGCGCCCGCGCCGCCGACCACGCGGCCTCCCGGGCCCGCTCCAGGCTCCACGCGCCGAGCAGATGCGTCAGCGGGTCGGCGAGCTGGAGCAGATCGGGTCCGGGCATCAGGTCTTCGCGGATGCGCTCCTCCAGCGAGACGAGGAGGTCGCCGACACACTCGAAGTCGTCCTCCAGACCGGCCGGTTCGCAGTCGAGCGCGCGGCAGGTGTCCACGACGGCCAGGGCCAGATCGTGGCCGATGTGCGCGTTGATGCCCGCGAGCGCGAACTGCAGCGGCTGTACCCCCGGATGGCGCCGGAACTGGAACAACGGCCGCCAGCAGGCGGGCAACGGCCCGTCCTCGGCCACGGCCAGACACCGCTCGGCGAACCGAACGTCCAGCGCGATCGCCCGCCGGCGGTCCGGGAAGTACCCGGCGTCCAGACGGCGGTCGACCTCCTGGGTGACGGCGAGATAGACGCGGTTGAAGACCGCGACGCCATCGTGCTCCGGCCAGACTCCGGCGAGCGCGCGCATGCGTGAGACGACCGTGTCCACCTCGGTCGTGAACTGCTCCAACCGCACCATGGGGGCAGGGTGACAGCCGTGGGCCGACCGGAGCATCCCCGGCCCGCGGGCTTCCCCGGAACGGGGGACGCCCCCGTGGGCCGTCAGGGGGACGGAAGGGGGCGTTCACGAACCGGTGCGCCCGCGGGCGTCACGGCTACGGACCGGTGTGCCCGCGGACGTCGCGAGGGGCCGTGGTGTCGCTTACGCCGTCGCTCTCCTCGTCGTACGAGGAGGTGCTTGCGGTCCTCTGGTCCTGCGGCCAGTACGTCGACGTGCGGGTGGGGGACAATGGGGTGGTGCGAGTGATCGGCTGAACGTCTTGCACTGTCCTTCGGTAGGTTCGCGAGCTGAGAGTATTAATGTCGCGTTTTGGGTGGAAGCTGCATGGAGACGGTCGGAACCTGGGGCCGGGTGAGGTAGTCCGGCCGGACGAGCGGCTCTCCTGGGCCCGCACGATCGGGCTGGGCGCACAGCACGTCGTCTCGATGATCGGCGCCTGTTTTGTCGCCCCGGTGCTCATGGGTCTGGATCCGAGCCTCGGCCTCATGGCCTCGGGTGTCGCGACCCTGCTGTTCCTGGTGATCACTCGCGGCCGGATCCCCAGTTACCTGGGATCGTCGCTCTCCTTCGTCGGTGTCGCCGCCGTCATCGGAAGCCAGGGCGGTGGACCGGCTGAACTGACCGGTGCGCTGTTCGTGGTGGGTCTCGCCCTTGCCGCGGTCGGTCTCGTGGTCCAGTTCCTGGGGGCCCGGGTCATCCACGCGGTATTGCCGCCTGCGGTGACGGGTGCCGTCGTCATGCTGATCGGCTTCAACCTCGCCCCCGTGACCGCTTCCGTCTACTGGCCGCAGGACCAGTGGACGGCGCTCGCCACGATGCTGTTCACCGGCCTTGCTCTGGTCGTACTGCGCGGCTTCTGGTCCCGTATCGCGATCTTCCTGGGTCTCGTCTTCGGATACGTACTCTCGTGGATCCTCGACCTGACGGCGGGCAAGATCCACTCGGCGAACGCGGGCGGCAAGGTCGTCGATCACTGGCGCCTGGACCTGACCCCGGTCAAGGAGGCCGACTGGATCGGCTTCCCCCACCTGCACGCTCCCGCGTTCAGCGCATCGGCGATCATCGTGGCCCTTCCGGTCCTGATCGCACTGGTGGCGGAGAACGCCGGTCACATCAAGGCGGTCGGAGAGATGACGGGCGACCCGCTGGACGACAAGCTCGGCACCGCCATCATGGCGGACGGCGCGGCGACCATGATCTCGACGGTTGCCGGAGGCCCGGCAACGACCACGTACGCGGAGAACATCGGCGTCATGGCCGCGACCCGCGTCTACTCGACGGCCGCCTACATGTGCGCGTCGTTCTTCGCATTGCTCTTCGGCCTGTGCCCGAAGTTCGGCGCGGTCGTGGCCGCGATACCGGGCGGTGTCCTGGGCGGCATCACTGTGATCCTTTACGGCATGATCGGCCTGCTCGGCGCCCAGATCTGGATCCGCAACAAGGTCGACTTCTCGCAGCCGCTCAACCTGATCCCGGCTGCGGCCGGCGTGATCGTGGGCATCGGGGGTGTGAGCCTGAAGATCACCGGCAACTTCGAGCTCAACGGCATCGCCCTGGGCACCCTCGTGGTGCTGACCGGTTACCACTGTCTCCGGTGGCTCTCCAAGGCCGCGGGCACGCACCGGCCGGCGCTTTTGGACGGCGGGCTGACGGAGTACGACGACCAGAAGACGTCGTAGGCGATCACCGCGTCAGCGCCCTGTATCGGGCGTGGGTGGGGCGTTCCTTGGCTTCATATGCGAGGGGAGCGCCAAGCAGTTACGGCCTATGAGAACAGGCGCTCGACCGGGGGATCCCGGTCGAGCGCCTGCATTTCGGTTGCTCATCAGTCGAGTTGGGTGACCGAGGGGTTGTCGCCGGTTGCTGCGGCATCGGCTGGGGGCAGGGCGGTGTCGTAGACGTGGATGTCGCTGACCTCACCGTTGGTGTACTCGCCGTAGGTGCCTTGGAAGAGGCGGCGGCCGATCTGGAGGGGGCCGGTGGCGTTCCAGGAGGTTCCGGCGAAGGCCTTGGTGCCCGACAGGCGGCCGTTGACGTAGAGGCTGAGTTGGTTCGTAGTGGCGTCGTAGATGCCGACGAGATGGGTCCACGTGCCGACCTTTGGTGTTCCGCCGTAGGTGGCCGTGAAGGAGGTGCTGGTGGTGTCATCGTCGTGGCGGCCGAAAGCCCAGGCTTGCTTGCCGGAGGAGTAGTAGAGCTGGAAACCGTTGGCGTTGCCTGTGCTGTCTGACTGGGAGACGAAGGTCGAGTTGGCGGTGAGGGAGTTGAGGTTGGCCCAGGCGGAGATGGTGAAGCTCGTCGAGGTGTCGACGGCCGGGCCGCTTGTGGCGGCGTAGCCAGTGGTGCCGGCGAGGTTGAGGACGTTGCCTCGTGTGCTGTCGCTGGCCCAGGTGTAGGCGCCGGTCAGCGATGCGGTGAGCCCGGTGCTGCAGTCGGAACTCGTGGCATTGGCGCAGTCAGCCGCTGTAGTGCCGGTGCCTTCGTTGAGGGTCCATGAGTGGGTGGCGGTGTTGGTGGCGGTGCCGAGAGAGACGGGGGCGCCGAAGGTGGCCGTGGTGCCGGTGGGCGCGTTTCCGGGGTACTCGGTGAGCTGCCCGTTGGTGTCGGTGGCGTAGAGGTCGGGGTTGCCGTCGGAACCGCCGCTGCTGCTGTTGACGTCACCTGAGGAGGCCACGGTCGGGTACCCGATTGCTGCCAGGACGGGGGAGAGTGCGGTGCCGGGGTTGGTGCTCCAGTTGGCCGGTGTGCTGTTGGTCCAGTTCTGGTTGGCGCCGCCGTTGCAGGTGTAGATCTGCACCTGGGTGCCGTTGGTGCTGCTGCTGCGGGGGTCGTCCAGGCATTTGCCGGACTGGGAGTTCTGCAGGCTGCCGTTGGGGCCGGGGGTCCATTTCTGGGCGCCGGTGCCGTTGCACGTGTACAGCTGCAGGAGCGTTCCGTCGGTTGTGGCGCCTCCAGGAACGTCGAGGCACTTGCCCAGCACGCGCAGGGAGCCGTCGCTGAGCAGCGCCCACTTCTGGGCGGCAGAGCCGTTGCAGGTCCAGATTTGGATCTTGTTGTTGTTGTCGGTGCCGGAATGGTCGTCGTCGAGGCACAGTGACCCGCCGGTGGACGTGGTGAGGGCGGAGGTCAGGGCCGTGCGGACAGGCGCGTGCAGGAGCTGGGGCAGGCCGGTGCCCTGGTCGAGGCTGAGGGGGAAGGTGTAAACGGTGCCGGAGGCGTCGTCGCGGGCCCACAGGGTGTATGTGCCGCCGGTGATGGTGCCGTTGCCGTTCGCGTCCTTGCTGAGGGTTCCGCCGACGGTGCCGGGTGCGATCAGGCTCAGGCCGGACCAGTCGCCGTCGCCGAGCAGCACGGGGTCAGTGAGGTGCTTGCCGTTGTTGGACTGGTAGATCCACAGCTTGCCGTTCTCGACGGTGATGACGGCGGGGTGGCCCTGCTCGTTCCCGTAGACATTGCCGGGTGCGATGAGCTGGGTGATGTTCCAGGGCGTTGTCGGGTCGTAGCCGGCGCCCGCACAGCGGCTGTCCGGAACGATCGGTTGGCAGGGGTCCTTGGTCACGGGGTCGCCGGAGCGTTGGCCGATGTAGCCGGGGAAGTCGGACCAGGGGACGAGCGGAAAGGCGCTGTCGTCCTTGGGGTCAAGGTCGTTCGGGACGACGTACAGCTGCGCCGTCTTGCGGTTGTAGGCGAATAGGTCGTCTACGTCAGCTCCGTGCAGGTTGCCGCGGTGTGCGATCAGGTAGTCGTTCCAGCTGCTGCCGTCAGGAGAGTCGGCGGGGGTGGAGACGATCACGGGGCCGTTGATGGGGGGAGGCGTGTCCGTGACCTGTCCGGTCTGGGCCGGGGTGGCGCTTTGGGCGGGGTCGGTGTTGCCGGGGATCATTTCGAGGTCGCCGGTCTTGGTGGTGGCGAGCAGGTCGGGGATACCGTCGCCGCTTATGTCGCCTGGTGTGATTTTGGCGTCGGGGTTCCAGGGAACGGCGAAAGTGTAGCTGGCAGGGGCCTGGGAGATGTTCCCGGCCGCGTCGACGGCGGCGACGTAGAGGTTGTGTACGCCCCAGTTGGTGAGCGGGACGGTGACGGTGCCGGTCGCGGTGCCGGCGCTGTCGGTGCTGGTGACGGATGCCTTGGTACCGGTGGTGGCGGTGGGCTGGCTGTCGAGCTGCCAGAGGAAGTGGTCGACGCCGCTGGACAGGCATGCGTTGGGGGTGCAGCTGGTGTCGGACGCAGCGCCGTCGGCGGCGGTCACTGTGAAGCTCGTGGTCTTGCCGGGTGCGGCGTGATCGGTTGCAGGGCCGGTGCCGACGGGCGGGAAGGAAGGGTTGGTCGCGATATCGGGCGTGTCGGGTGGGGTGAAGTCGGTCTTGAACCAGCAGTGGCCGCTCGTTGCGGAGGCCAGGTGCTGGCTGGAGTTGTCCTGGGCGTAGACGTCCCAGCCGTATTCGTGCCCGTCCTTGAGGGTGAACCCGATAGGCATGTCGGCGTCCGAGCCGCTGGCCTGATAGGTGCTGTCAGGTGTGGATTTGTCCAGGGTGTTGCCACCGGAGTCTAGGACGGTGCGGTCCCAGACGTGGTAATGCGCCTGGACGTTGACGCCGGACATGTTGGTGGTGACGGTGGAGTGGAGCTGAATGTTGCTGCCGGCGTCGGAGTAGGTGGTGGCGCCGATCCAGCCGTCGCCGCTCGTGACGCAGGCGCCGCTGGCTCCGGAGGCGGCGGGTGTGGTGTGGAGGCTGGTCGGGACGTTCGGAGGGATGTCGAACTTCACGGTCAGCGTGAGGACGCTGGACATCCGCAGGTAGTCGTCGTTGCTGGAGGAAATGCTCTCGTCGCCGTAGAGACCGATGGTCCAGTAGTCGCCGCTGGAGCTGTTGGTGTCGGCCATCTTCTGGGCCTGATCGGTGACGGTGAAGGTCGCGGTGTGGTTGCTGCAACTGCTGCCGGAGTTCGCGCCGCTGGGGATCGTCGTCGACACAGGCGGGTACGTGCCGTCTTGGACGGACGGCCGGCTGTTCCAGTCGGTACTGGAGCTGATGGCGTTGGTGGTGTGCAGCGTGATGGGCTGGTTCTGGGAGCAGTCCCAGCTTGCCGCGTAGGTCGAGGACACCGTGAAGAAGGCGTCGTTGACCACCATGGACGGGTCGAGGCCGTCGGTGGGGACGGCGTAGTAGGAGCGTTCCAGTCCGGTACCGCAACTGCCGCCCCAGCGCTGGTAGCCAACACCCTGGCCGTTCGTCTGGGGCTTGTCGTACTGGGGGCTGTTGGAGCAGCTGGAGCTGGAGTAGAGCTCGTCGTAGTGGCCGGAGGCCTTGGTGACCGGGTTGCTGAAGGGGTCTATGTAGATCGGGTAGGTGGTGCCCGAGTCGTTGAGCACCGTGGTGTCGGGCGTCAGCGTGAGGCTGTTGGCGGTGGTCGTCATCGGCACGGTGTCGACGTTCGCGCCGGTACCGGGGCCATCGGTGGAGGACACCGCGGGGTCGCCGACCGGCGTGGAGCCGGCGCTCGGGTTCTCCGCCGGCGCGTCCGGGACGGTGCTGGAGTCCCACATCAGCGGGCGGGGGCTGGTGTAGTCGACGGTGCCGTCGGAGGCGGTCGCGTTCATGCCGCCCGAGGCCGTGGCGGAGAGGGACAGGCCCTGGGTGGAGGCTGCTTCGGTGAGCTTCTTGATGTCCGGGTTGGTGGCGGCGGTGGCGTCGTGGACGATCAGTACGTCGCTGAAGCCGCCCTGGTTGGTGACGGAGACGGACAGGTCCACGCCGGGTAGCACTGACGTGTACAGCGCGGTGTCGTCGCTCACGGTGGGTGCGGGGAGGGCGAAGGGCATGGTCAGGGCCATGCTGTGGCCGTCCTCGTTGGTCAGGGTGACCAGGGGGCCGCTTCCTCCCCCGGACAGAGTGACGTCGTTCGGGGTGGCTTTGGGCGAGAGTGTGCCGTCCGAGTTGGTGGCGAGTGTGGCGTCGACGGGCGTCCAGGCACCGTCCTTGCGTACCCGCACCGGCATGACATCGGTGGTGGAAGAGAACGTACCGTCCGGCTGCGCCTCGGTGGTGGAGACCTCTGTGGTCAGCGTGTCCACCAGGACGGGCTGACCCGTGGACACGGCCTGCTCCTGCGCGGCCAGCATTGGATCGGACGGGGCGGGTGCGTCCTCTGCGGCTGCGGGCAGGACGGGAACGGCCATCAACAGGCCGAGGGCGGTGGCCAACAAGGCCAGGCGTCGTGCTGGAACAACGCGTTTGCGGGCTGAGGGTATCGGCGGTCTCAACACGTGGCGGGCTTCCTTCGGGTCGCGAACGTGGGGTGGCGATCGGCGCTCAGTGCGTGCCTGATTGGCTGTGACAGGAGGTGCAACGGGTGTGTGGGGAAGCCCGGTTGGACCGAAAGTTTGATCATTTCGGTAGAGAAAATACACATGATCTGCCAACTTCAGGCACGAGCTTGTCATGGAAATGGCAAAGGGTCTTGAGTGGTGATCATGGCCGTACCTAGCCTCCGGTCGATCACTCATACGTGTGATCTGACGATGTGACGGCCTTTCAAGGCCGCGCCCTTGGGGGTACGCGTGAGTGGCGGCCGGCGCTGGTTCGCGGGTGTGTGGCACCGAAGATTCCTTGGCAGGCTGGGACTTTGGACGATTCCCGTCGCCCTCTTCGCGCTGCTCCTGCCGGTGGCGGTCGCCACGGGCCTGGGTACCCCTGGTTTCTTTCCCGGCCAGGCGGACGTCGGGATCGGGCACCACGGTGGCTTCCACTTCGACGGCGTGGTCTGGAAACCCAAGAAGCCTGCCGCCACCCCGGCTGTAGGGCATCACGGCCTGCGGCAGAAGACGCCCAAGCATCCCAAGGGGTACAAGCCGCTGGCGGCTTACCGGACGCAGGCGCCCCAGTGGCCGAAGGCCGGCACGGCCACCGTCGGCCTGGGTGCCCGCAGCGCGGCCAAGCCGGTCAAAGCGGGCGCACTGCCGGTCTGGATCGCATCCGCCGACGAAAAACACCCCGTCGACGAGGTGCGCATACAAACCGCCTCTCACAGCCAGACGCTCAGGACCGGCGCCAACGGCATGCTGCTGGGCATCACCCCGTCCGGTCCGACCGCCGCGCGCGGCCGGGTGAAGGTGGTGATTGACTACGCCACGATAGCCAAGGCGTACGGCGGAGGCTTTGGTTCCCGGTTGCAGCTGGTGCAACTGCCGGGCTGTGCGCTGACCACACCGCAAAGGGCGGAATGCCGGAAGCGCACCCCGATCGCATTCACCAACCGCCCCACCGCCAAGCAGCTCACGGCGACCATCACTCTGGGCTCGGCACCCGCCGACGACCTGCAAACGGCACCGGAAGACGGCGCGGGTGGCGCGAAGCCGACAGAGGGCGCGGGTGGCGCGACGCCGACAGAGGGCGCGGGTGGCGCGACGCCGACAGAGGGCGCGGGTGGCGCGACGCCGACAGAGGGCGCGGGTGGCGCGACGCCGACAGAGGACCCGCACGGCCCTCAGCCAATGTCGGTGCGCACCGCGCCGCTGACGGCCACCGCGGCCGCGGACACGACCACGGTCGAGGTGACCTCGGGCAGCTCCGGGTCCCAGGGCAACTACGCAGCGACGTCCCTGAACCCCTCCGGGAGCTGGCAGGCTTCGGGCACCGGAGCATTCACCTATTCGTACCCGATCGATGTGCCCTCTGCCGTGGGCGGCAATGCCCCCTCGGTGGGGCTGTCCTACGACTCTCAGTCCGAGGACGGCGAGACTTCGGCCCGCAACTCCCAGGCATCCTGGGTCGGCGACGGGTGGAACTACCAGCCAGGGTTCGTGGAGCGGACCTACCGCTCCTGCGGATCCCTGCTGGACAGCAGCGGCAACAAGGTCCTCAAGGGATCGGGGGACGAGTGCTGGGGTGGCGACAACGTCGCCATCTCCTTCGGTTCGCACTCCGGGCAGTTGGTGCCGGACGGTGTCGACTCCGGTGTTCCGGGTGAGATCAAGCAGTGGCGGCTGCAGGGGGATGACGGCACCCTGGTTCAGGAGCTGTCCGGGGCCACCAACGGCTTGCACGATGGCGTCTACTTCCGGGTCCTGACCACCGATGGCACGGCCGCCTACTTCGGTGCCGACCACTCCCCGACCGGCCCCGGTACCTCCGGCGGGATGCAGTCCGGTACTCCTTCCGACTCCTCTACCGATGCCGCCTGGGGCGTACCGGTGCTGCACCCGGAGTCGGGTGACCCGTGCTACGACTCGGCCAAGGGCAAGGCGTCGCAGTGCGACAAGCACGAGGGCTGGCGCTGGAACCTTGACTTCGTCGTCTCGCCGAGCGGGTTCGTGCAGCGTTACGACTACACGACCGAGACCAACTACTACGACCTCGGTGGGGGCCAGGCCGCCTCCGGTGACTCCGGCACCCTGACGTCCTACGTCCGCGGCGGCAAGCTCGACTCGATCTCGTACGGCTACACCCTCGACGACGAGCAGGCCGGACGCACTCCCGCCGGCCGGGTCGCCTTCACCTCCCAGCAGCGCTGCCAGACCACCGACACCTTCACCGACTGCTCTGCGGGCAACCTCAACGACAATACGGCCCCGCACTGGCCCGATGTGCCGTGGGACCTGCACTGCGACTCCACCGACAGCACCACCCTGCCGCCGGGATCGACCACCGTGCCTGCCAACGTCTGCGTCACTGCGGCGCCGACGTTCTGGACCACCACCCGCCTGGACAGCATCACCACCAAGGTCCACGTCAAGGACTCCAACACCGACGCGCTGACGGCCGTCGACAGCTATCAGCTCGGGCAGGTGTACTCCGACGCCGGCGGCACGGTGGACCCGGTCACCGGCACGACCGTCGACCCCAAGGACGCGGGCTCCCTCCAGGCCGTGATGTGGCTGCAGTCGATCCAGCACACCGGCAAGGACACCTACGGCAACGGCAACAGCGACATCAAGCTGAACGAGGTCGCCTTCACCGGCACGGAGATCGACAACCGCGTCAACGATGCCTCACCGTCCGCACCGCCGCTGTACCGGCCGAGGATCTCCTCGATCCAGACCGAGACCGGCGAGTCCGTCGCGGTCGACTACAACCTCAACCCGTGCGCGGGCAAGACGCTGTCCATCTCGGCCGCGGACTCCAACACCAACTCCTGCTACCCGGTGTACTGGACTGTGCCGGGTGCCTCGAAGCCGATCGCGGACTGGTTCAACAAGACAACCGTGCACACGGTCACGGCCTCCGACCTGACGATCGCCTCGCAGTACAAGCCGGACTCCCAGAACATCCCGGCCGGCTCGGAGGCCCAGGTCTCCACGTACAGCTACGCTGGTGCAGCCTGGCACCGCGACGACTCGGAACAGACGGACGACCAGTACCGCACATGGGACCAGTTCCGTGGCTTCCGTACCGTCACAGTGCAGACCGGTCAGGCCCCCGAGCCGGTGACCCAGCAGACCACCACGTATCTGCAGGGCATGGACGGCGACTACAAGGCCGACGGCACCCGCCGCACGGTCGCCGTGGACGCCAAGGTCGGCGGCAACACGGTGCAGAGCGTCACTGACGCCGACCAGCTCGCGGGCACCGCCCTGGAGTCCGACACCTACACCGCCGCCGGCGGCACCATCAACTCCGAGACCGTCAACGGGCCCTTCACCTACACCACCACCGCGCACTCGGCCCAGACGCCGTGGACGGACTGGACCCAGGACGACAACCCCGGTCAGAGCAGGCCCGCACTGTCCACCCTGCCGGACCTGTCCGCCTATCGCGTCAAGGACACCCAGTCGCACGGTTACACGCTGCTCACCGACGGTACATGGCGTCACACCCAGACCGACACCACCTACGACAACCAGGGCCGGGTCTCCACCGTCGACGCGCACGGTGACGTCAGCGTGGCCGCGCAGGAAAAGTGCGCCACCACGACCTACGCGACGCCGCCGGCCGGCAACACGATGGCCCTCGCCTACCCCGACCAGGTCACCTCAGTCACAGGGCCCTGCGGCACCGCACCCAGCGCCACCACGCTGCTCGCGGACAAGAAGATCTACTACGACGGCGACGGCAGCCTCACCAACCTGGGCACCTTCGGGCAGCTCGACCAGACAGGCAGTACCGCCGTCGGCCAGGTCACCGCCGTCAGCACGGCCACCGGCTACAGCGGTTCCACCGAGAACTGGCAGACCAACTCGGCGATGAAGTACGACGGTGCCGGGCGGATCACCGACACGCTCGATGCCACCGGGCAGAACACCCACACCGCCTTCACCCCGTCCTGGACCTCCGCGGGCGGCAATACCAACCCGACCAGCATCACGACCACCAACTCCCAGACGTGGAAGGTGACGTCCACTCTCGACGCGCTACGCGGCCTGTCCACCGAGAACGTCGACGCCAACAACCGCAAGACCGACATCACCTACGACGCGCTCGGCCGCCGCACGGCGGTCTGGCTGCCGGGCCGGGACAAGTCCGCCGGCCAGAGCGCAGACAGAACGTTCGACTACTCGATCAATCCCGGCGCGGTCGCGGCCCCGGGCGGCACTATCACGTCCCCCGGTGATCCGTCGGCGGTCACCACGAAGACGCTGCGCGAGGACGGCACGTACAGCTCCTCGGTCACCATCTACGACGGGATGCTGCAGCCGCGGCAGACGCAAGCCACCGCTCAGGGCGACTACAACGTCGGCCGGGTCATCTCCGACACCTTCTACGACTCGCACGGATGGCCGACCGCCTCGTTCGCCCCGTACTCCGAGCCGAACAACAATCCGTCCACCACGCTGTACGCCGCCAACGAGAACCAGATCCCGTCGGAGACCACGACCGCGTACGACGGCCAAGGCCGTACGGTCACCAGCACGCTGTGGCATCAGGCGATCCAGCAGTGGCACACCACCACGAGTTACCCCGGTGCCGACGAAACCGACACCACCGCCCCGGCCGGCGGCCGTTCCACCGCGACCTACACCAATGCTCTCGGGCAGACCACCAGCACCGTGGTCAAGAACACCGGCAACACGGTGACCCTCCACGGAGGCGATGTCATCCCGTCCGGCACGTCGCTGACCTCCGACAGTGTGCGCCTGACCATGCAGGCCGACGGCAACCTGGTGCTGAGCGAGCTGGCCACCGGCAGGACGATCTGGTCCAGCGGCACCAACGGAAACCCCGGCGCCTACGCCAAGTTCGGCACCGACGGAAACCTGGTCGTCTACACCACGACCGGTACGTCGAAGTGGACGACCGGCCTGACCGCCACCACCGGCTCCACCTTCCAGGTCCGCAACGACTCGACCGCGGTCGTCGTCGGCAGTGACAACAGCACCGTGCTGTGGCGGCAGGGCACCGCCAACGCGATCCCCGCGGCCGACGCCACCACCAAGTACGCCTACTACCCGTCCGGCCAGATCCACACCATCGCGGACAACGCCGGCAACACCTGGTCCTACATCTACAACCTGCTCGGTCAGAAGACCTCCCAGACCGACCCGAACACCGGCACCACCACATTCGACAAGTACGACGTCGCCGGCAATCTCCAGCAGATGACCGACTCGCGCGGCCAGGTCCTGTCGTATACCTACGACTGGGACAACCGTCGCACCGCCGAGTACAACAGTCCTTGGTCCGCGACCCCTGACCCCACCAAGGAACTCGCCTCCTGGCAGTACGACACCCTGGCCAAGGGCTACCCGACCTCGTCCACCCGCTACGTGGGTGGCGCCTCCGGATCGGCGTACACACAGGCGATCACTGGCTACAACACGGCTTACCAGCCGACCGGATCCACCCTGACCGTCCCGGCTGCCGACGGCTTCGCCGCCGCCGGGCAGTCCACCGCGCCCACCAGCGGCACGGTCACCTACACTCAGTCCTCCTTCTACACCCCGACCGTCGGGCTGCTGTCCACGCTCCGCTACCAGGCCGACGGCAACCTGCCCGCCGAGGACGTCGGCTACGGCTACACCCAGCAGGGCAACCTGGACGGCATCGGCGGTTTCATCACCGCCGCCAACACGCCCGACTACCTCGACGCCGCAGTCCACGACCCCTTCGGCCGTGTCCTGCAGGCCAACTACGGCCCCACCGGCAAGGAACTGGCGACCTTCGCCCAGTACGACGCCACCACCGGCCGGATCACCCAGACGTCCAGCATGCTGCAGACGTCGACCACCGCCCTGGACGTGGCCAACTACCGCTACAACCAGGCCGGCGAGATCACCGCGATCGACGACCTGCAGAACAACACCACCCACGACACCCAGTGCTTCACCTACGACTCCTTCCAGCGCCTGACCGCCGCCTGGACGGACACCGCAGGCATCACCAACTCCTCCAGCGCCCCAGTGGGAGCCGTCGGAGGCTGCAACACCACCTCCGTACAGACCACCACCACAGCACCGATCACGACCACGACGGTCGGCGGCCCGGCCCCGTACTGGCAGACCTACAGCTACGACCTGCTCGGCGACCGCACCGACATGGTCGACCATGACACAGGCGGCAACGCGCTCAACGACACCACTCAGTCCACCGCCTACACCGGTACTGACGGCACCGCCACCGCCACGCTGCCAAACCAGTCAGGCACGACCACCAGCAGCAACCCGACCACGGGCACTGCGACCTGGACCCCGAACTACACCGACACCAGCTACACCCCGAACAAGAACGCCGGCAACACCATGAGCCGGAAGGTCTCCACCACCGGCCCCATCGCCTCGACGTTCACCATCACCGGTGGCGGCAAGCTCTGCATCGACGATGCATCCGGCTCCACCACCCCAGGCAACAAGGTCCAGGTCTACACCTGTAACGGCACCATCTCGCAGAGTTGGACGATCGGCACCGACGGCACCGTCAAGGTCAAGGGCATGTGCCTGGACACGACGGGCAACGCCACCACATCCGGCACGACGGTGGTGATCGACACCTGCAGCAGCGACGCCACCCAGAAATGGGCGGTCACCACCGCGGGCAAGCTGGCCAACAAGGCCAACAGCTCCATGTGCCTGACCGACCCCGGCGCCAGCGCCACCAAGGGAACCCAGCTCACCCTTGCCGCCTGCACCAGTTCCGGCCAGACCTGGAGCACGGTAACTACGGGCGCCCTGCCCGCCGGCCAGACGCAGACGCTCACCTACGACGCCGAAGGCCGCACCGCGACCGTCACCACCCCTTCGGGCACCACCAACACCACGAGCAAGTACCTCTACGACGCCGACGGCAACCTGCTGGAGCAGACCAGCAGCACCAGCGGCACCGACAAGACCCGCATCCTGTATCTGTTCGGCGGCACCGAACAGATCACGCTGAACGTCTCCGCCAAGACCTGGACCGGCCTGCGCTACTACGCCGGCCCCGACGGCACCACCATCACCCGCTCCAGCACCGGCACCGTCAGCTACCAGGTCGCCGACCTTCAGGGCAGCGCCACCACAGCGATCGACGCCAGCTCGCTGGCGGTCACCCGCCGCTACTACGACCCCTACGGCAACCCCCGCGGCACCAAGCCCACCACCTGGGTGGCCTCAGACGAGAACCACGGCTTCCTGGGCAAACCCACCGACGCCACCACAGGCCTCGACCTCCTCGGCGCCCGCAACTACGACCCCACCCTGGGCCGCTTCCTCACCCCCGACCCGATCTTCCAGGCCGGGGACCCCAACCAGATGGGCGGCTACACCTACGCCGCCGACAACCCCGCCAGCAGCAGCGATCCCACGGGTTACGACGACTGGTATAACGACCCGGCCATGAACAAGTGCGTCATCGACTGTGGCGGCGGGAAGAAGAAGTCCCACGGTGGCGGCGGCACCAAGACCTCCAGCGGCTCCACCGGCGCATCGCCCGCACCATCCACCACGCCGACGCCTTCCATGGGGCCGACCCCGACCTCCACGCAGACGCCGACACCGACGCTTGGTGAGACCCCTTGCCAGCCGGAGGACTTCGGCACGAACCGATGCGAAAGCTACGACGGCGGTCAGCTGATTTACACGGCCATCGGGGTGGTGGCATTGCCGGTCGCCACGTTGTGCATCGGTACCGGTGTCCTGGATTGTGTCGTAGGGGTATTTACGGGTGCCGCGGATGGCGAGGCGGGCGGCAGCATGCTCCTCGGCGTCCGTGTCGTGGGCCTGGGGGTGGGCGCCGAAAGGGCCATGGAAGCGGGGGCAGCGGCGGAGGGCGCGGCAGCTGGCGCCGAAGCCAGCGCCGCGAATGAAGCTGTCGACGACGTGGCCGACCTTGTCGCTGCGAAGCGCGCCAACGCACAGGAACGCGCCAAAGAGGCGGACGCTGCAGCGACCAGACCGAGCAAGCCAGAAGCAGGCAACGCTGGCACGAAGCCCGCGGAATCGGTAGCCCGGTGCAGCTTCTCCCCTGACACCCCTGTCTTGATGGACAACGGCAAGACCAAGCCGATCGGCAAGATGAAGAGCGGCGACAAGGTCGAAGCCGCCAACCCCAAGACCGGCAAGCACCAAGGTGCCCGCACCGTCCAGCACGTGTGGATCAACCACGACCACGACCTGCTCGACCTCACCATCCGTACCAAGGGCGGCCACACGGCCACCCTCCACACCACCGCCAACCACCCCTTCTGGGACGACACCACCCACACCTGGGTCCCGGCCGGCAAACTGCACCACGGCGACGCCCTCAACACCGCCACCAACGGCCACGCCCACGTCGTCGCCACCCGCCCCACCCCCGGCGCCGCCAACCGCTGGAACCTCACCGTCCGGCAACTCCACACGTACTATGTTGTGGCGGGCGGTACGCCGGTCCTGGTTCACAATTGCAACACAGAAATTAAGAACGTGGCCCTCGGGACCAGTGATAACGGGCTAGAGGATTTCGCCAACGGAAATGGGTACACCCATTTCATGGGTGAGACGCAGGAAGGGGCTCTTGCTAACGTTCGAGATGTTGCAAATGAGCACCCCGAGACCCGCATTCATGTTCGTCTCGACGGATTCAAGATGACTAACGGGCAGCCGGGTACGCCAGCCGAACTCTTCGATGACGCCGTGAGAGAAGGACAGGGTGACAACTGGTATACCACTCAACGAGAGATGGCGATCCTGGAGCGCGCCTTCCGGGTTGGTAACCTTGGGCGGGATAGGCTCTCTTTCTATATGGGAGGAAAAAACATCACCAGTGAGATTTTCTCAGGCTCTCAGTACCTAGGAGGTTCCTAGTGGAGCTCGTTGCCGAATGGGAGCGGCCGTTCCGTATCTGGCACTACTCTGTAAGTTACCGTCAACTGCTCCTGCGCAGCCTAACTGAGGCCTCCCCGAGTCGAGTCGATGTCCTCTTTTCGAACGTTCGCTTCCTTCACGTATCAACGGACTGTGACCGGCTTGAGGTCTGCGTGGACTCGGAATTCCGCCCACCGGATTCGCTAGACTTTGACGGAATCCCCGGCAAGTGGTTCGTGCTTAATGGGGGTGCCGGTTATCTTTACGGGACACATTGCCAGTGGCACGAAGATGACGGCAGTGCTCTGACCCCGTCCAGATTTGGGCCGCTCAAACGAACGGACTAACATCCAAGTCGGCGATCTCTTATCGTCGGCAGGCTCTGGCGCACGTGCCAGCGGGACAGGGTGGCCTGCTACGGGAGTGGTGGGATGTATTCTCTTTGCATCCCACCACTTTTATCCGCCTGTGAGTCATTACCTGTGATCCGTAACCTGATTGAGCGTCGCCTGACAAGAGTATTGATAGCGTCAGCAAAGAAAAGCCCCGCCGGGCGCGTCCTGGCGGGGCTTCTGCGTGGGGGTGACGGCAGTAGTTGACGGCAACGTCAGCGGACAGGTGCTGCACAGAGCGGTGGGTCGTCGCCGTCCTCGGTGCCGGACGCGGGCGCCGAGGAGTTACCGAGGGCGTGTCCGAGGAGGTCGATGGCTTGGCGTTGGAGTTGGAGGCGGACGTGGGCGTACACCGTCGCGGTTACGCCGATGTGGGCGTGGCCGAGGAGTTCCTTGATGACGACGAGCTCGACGCCTTGTTCCAGGAGGAGTGTCGCCGTTGAGTGGCGGAGGTCGTGGGTGCGCCGTGAGGCGCAGTGGTTCGAGTGGAGGTGAGAGACCTTCACCGCTGATCCCGTCGCAGCGGGACGGTGGAGCTGAGGGCAGCCTGAACCGGGTGGTGCCGGGGAGGGTGGGAGCAGCCCTGACAACGCCGGGACGTGGCAGTACTGCCAGATGGTGCGGGTCCGGCAAGCGGGACGGAGAGGAGTACGCGAGGAACCGGCGTGTGACACCCCCTTTATGCGACACCGGCTCGAATCTGGCGGATCTGGGCCGGGAGCGGCGCGCACCCGTCGAGCGTGTGGGCGGGGAACTCCTGAGGCGGTGGGCATGAGCTGCCAGGGAGGCTGCGAGGAAGGTCTGCGGCGTACTCGCAGCGATGCCGCAGGGGCATAGTCGGGCTCCTACTTCGACGAGCGAATCACTGTGAACACGGGAACCGTCCCGGGTCTGCCCCAAGCCCGTGTGTCCAGCGTGGGGTTCGGGGCTGGGCTCACCGACCGCCGATCGGCCTGGGACGGGGCGGAGCCGCCGTAGTACTCCGAGCCGGGGAAAGCCCGCGTACATGGGGAAGGGCGGCAGCGGTTTCGAGAAGGACTGGAGACTGTAATGCCGGAAGACGCACCGCCGAACGGCGGCGCTCCGCGTCCGGGACCTGCCGGGTCGTGGACGAGGGTATCGGGGATGCAGACCAAGCTTCACCGTTGGGCGGTGGCCGATCCGGGCCGCCGGTTCGATGACTTGTTCAACTTCGTGCACGACCCGGCCACGCTGGTCATGGCGTTCGACCGGGTCGCGGGCAACCAGGGGGCCAACACTCCCGGCGCCGACGGCCTGACGGTCGCCGGGGTCGAGGAGCGGATCGGGGTCCCTGGTTTCCTGGACGATCTGCGGGCCGCCCTCAGGGACGGTTCGTTCCGGCCGCTGCCGGTGCGGGAGAGGAAGATCCCCAAACCGGGCGGGTCGGGAAAGGTCCGCAAGCTGGGCATTCCCACGCTCGCCGACCGGGTCGTCCAGGCGGCGCTGAAACTGGTGCTGGAACCCGTCTTCGAGGCCGGATTCGTGCCGGTCTCCTACGGATTCCGGCCCCGGCGCAGGCCACATGACGCGATCGCCGAGATCCACCACTTCGGCACCCGGGGCTACCGCTGGGTGCTGGACGCGGACATCGAGGCGGCCTTCGACAACCTCTCGCACCCCTTCGTCATGGAGCGGGTGCGGGCACGAGTCAAGGACAAACGCGTGCTGGCCCTGGTCAAGGCGTTCCTCAAGGCCGGTGTGCTCACCGAACTCGGCGAGCAGCGCAACACCCATACCGGCACCCCCCAGGGCGGCATCCTGTCACCGCTGATCTTCAACATCGCGCTGTCCGCGCTCGACGAGCACGTGATGGCGCCATGGAAGGACGGCAGGGCGATGTCCACCCGGGGGAAGCGAACCTACCGACACTCCCGCGGCCGGCCGACGTGGCGGATCATCCGCTACGCCGACGACCGTGCGCCACGAACACAACAGGAGGTTCCGATGTAGACGGAAGCTCTTGACGTGATGCTGCACTGGTGATGGAGGTGGGCCCTCCGGGATCGCCCA